>JASLHP010000066.1 GCA_030149625.1 Solirubrobacteraceae bacterium | reverse complement strand
CGGCGCTGCTGAACGCGGTCAAGCTGACCGGCCGGCGCCTGGAGGAGCTGAACGCGCTGATCATCGGGCTGGGCGCCGCCGGGATCGCCGTCGCGAAGATCCTGCTCGCCGCGGGCGTCACCCAGATCATCGGCGCCGACTCCCGCGGCGCCGTGCACAAGCAGCGCGAGGACTACCTCGACGGCTCGATGAACAAGATCAAGCGCTGGTTCGCCGAGGTCACGAACCCCGACTGCCGCCAGGGCGCGCCGGCGGACGTGATCGACGGCGCCGACCTCTTGATCGGCGTCTCGGGGGCGCGCGCGCTGCCCGCCGAGGCGCTCTCGCGCATGAACAAGGACGCGATGGTGTTCGCGATGGCCAACCCCAACCCCGAGGTCCACCCCGAGGAGGCGGCGCCGTACGTGCGCATCATGGCCACCGGGCGCTCGGACTATCCCAACCAGATCAACAACGTGCTGTGCTTCCCGGGGATCTTCCGCGGCGCGCTGGACGTGCGCGCGCCGGTGATCACCGAGGAGATGAAGATGGCCGCGGCCGATGCGATCGCGGCGACCGTCGATGAGAGCGAGCTGCGCGAGGACTACATCATCCCCTCGGTGTTCAACCGCGACGTCGCGCCCGCGGTCGCCGCCGCGGTCGCCGAGCAGGCGCGCGCCGCCGGCATCGCGCTCGCCGGCCCCGAGGTCGGCTACGCGCCCGGCGACAACGTGGCGGGCGGCGCGCAGGCTCTCGACGCTCGCATGTGAGAGGCTGAGCGCATGGGCGCTCTAGCGGTCACCGTCACGGGAGCGACCGGGCTGATCGGCCCCGCGCTCGTGGCCGCGCTGCAGGAGCGCGGAGCCGAGGTGACCGTGCTCACGCGCGACCCCGAGCGCGCGCGTGAGCGACTCGGAGAGGTGCGAGCGATCGCCTGGGATCCGCTGCGCGAGCCGGCTCCAGCTGACGCGCTCGCCGGACGCGACGCGGTGGCGCATCTCGCGGGCGCGCCCGTCGCGCAGCGCTGGAGCGAGGGCGCCAAGCGCGCGATCCGCGACAGCCGCGTGATCGGCACGCGCAACCTCGTCGCGGGCCTCGCCGCCTGCGGCGACGCGGACGGAACCGGGCGCCCGCGGACGCTGATCAGCTCCTCCGCGATCGGCTACTACGGCGCGCACGGCGAGGAGCCGCTCGACGAGGATGCCCCCGCTGGCCACGACTTCCTCGCGCGGGTGTGCGCCGAATGGGAGACGCAGGCCGCGAGCGCCGGAGCGCTCGGGTTGCGCGTAGCGCGGGTGCGTACGGGCGTGGTGCTCGACAGCCACGGCGGAGCGCTCGCGAAGATGCTGCCGCCGTTCAGGCTCGGGGTGGGCGGTCCGGTGGCCGGCGGGCGTCAGTACATCTCGTGGATCCACGCCGAGGATGTGATCGGGATGATGCTGGCGGCGCTCGAGGACGAGCGCTGGAGCGGTCCGCTCAACGCCACCGCGCCGGACCCGGTTTCCAACCGCGACTTCTCGAGGACGCTCGGCAGGGCGCTCGGGCGTCCGTCGCTGCTGCCCGTACCAGGGCTCGCGCTGCGCGCGCTGTACGGCGAGATGGCCGCGATCGTGACGAGCGGAGCGCGCGTGATGCCCGCGAAGGCGCTCGTGCTCGGCTACCAGTTCGCCCATCCGCGGCTCGAGCCGGCGCTGCGCGCCGCGCTGGCAAGCAGCTGACGCCACTCGCAGACACGCCGCCGGGCAACGCGCTCAGACGGTGCTCGGCAGCACGCTCTCGGGGCGCTTCGCCGGGAGATTCTGCGTCTCGATGATCACCCGGCATGGGCGCTTGCTGAGCAGGTACGCCGCCGTCGGACCGATCCGCTGCTCGCCAGCGGGGGCGTGAATCGTCGACCAGTAGATCACATCGGAGTGGACGCGCTCGGCTTCTTCGACGAGCGCCGCGCCGGGGTTGCGCGTGCGGATCAGGCCGGTGTGGATCTTGATGCCAAGGCGCCTGGACTGGATGCGGGCGCTCTCGAGCACAGAGCGGCCGTGCGCCTCCTCCTCCTCGAGGCCCGACTCCAGCGAGAGCTGTCTGGGCACGGGCAGCACGTAGATCGCGTAAACGACGCCTTCCGAGCCGATCAGCTTCGCGGCGCTGCTGAGCGCCGAGGCGCTGACGTCGTCGCCGAAGATCGGCACGAGCGCGGTCTTGTACTCGAGCTCCTCGAAGTCCGCCGGGCGTGCGGCGCGCTCGATCTTGTAGCTCTTGCGGGGGTCCAGGCCCTGCCGCTTGCGGTAGTAGAAGTAGCCGCCCATCCCGATCACCATCCACGGGATGCCGACGATCTTCGCCTCGGTGTGCAGGACCGTCACGGCGACCCACGCGGCGGCCGTGCCGATGCCGCCGATGACCGCCGCCATCGGGATCACCGAGCCTTTGATGCGCACGCCCCACGGCGTCCTGTAGGGCCGCTCGCGGTCTGGGTCGCTGACGCGCAGCCGCACGATCGCCGCGTGCGCGGTCGTGAACGAGAGCATCGCGCCGAACGAGTAGAGGTTGCCGAGAACTTCGGTGTTGCCGTAGATGATCAGCGTGCTCGCGAGCATCGAGAAGAAGATCAGCGTGAACCACGGCGTGCGGTACCTGGAGTGCAGCTGCGAGAAGATCTGCGGCAGCTGGCGGTGCTCGGACAGCGACCAGGACAGGCGCGAGATGCCGATCATCCCCGCGTTGGTCGCGATGAACAGGATCGTCGCGGCGAGGATCCCGAGGTAGTAGCGGGCGAGTTTCAGAACGGTGCCGTGCAGCCCGAGGTGTTCGACGACGCCGAGCATCGGATCGTTTTCGAAGAAGCCACCGAGCGAGGTCGCATACCCGGCCTTGGAGAAGGACTGTTTGAGCTCAGCGCTGTAGCCGACGCCGTGGTGGAGGATCGGCAGCGCGGAGAGCGCCACGACGGAGATGCCCGCATACACGCCGAGCACCGCGAGCACGACGAGGTTGACCGCCTTCGGCACCTGCTTGCCGGGGTCCTTGGACTCCTCGGCCATGTTCGCGACGGTCTCGATGCCGGTGTACGCGAGCATCGCCAGCGACAGCGCGAAGATCAGTTCCTTCCATGTCGGCACCGACCCCAGGTGAATCTGAGCGACGAGCAGATGCGGATTCAAGACGAGCACGAAGCCGAGGACCGCGAGCATGATCTGCGTCGAGAGGTCGAGCAGCGCGAGGACGATGTTCAGCTTGGCCGACTCC
>JASLHP010000058.1 GCA_030149625.1 Solirubrobacteraceae bacterium | reverse complement strand
TCGAAGGACGGGATCTCGCTCACGGTCGTTCGATCTCCTCGATCAGCTCCTCGACACGCAGCGCGCGGTCGGTCGTCTCGTCGTAGACGAACTCGAGTGTCGGCGTGCGCTTGAGGTGCAGCTCGCCGGCGACGCGCGCCTGCAGGAAGCCGTGCGCGCTGCTCAGCCCCGCGAGCGTGGCGTCGCGCTCGTCCTTATCGGAGGCGCCGCCGGTGGCGCCGAGAACGCTCACGTACACACGTGCATGGCGAAGATCTGGGCTGGTTCTGACGTCGGTCACGGTTACAAACCCCACTCGCGGATCCTTGAGCTCCCCTGCCACGGCATCCCCTAGCACCTGCCGGATCGCCTCATCTACCCGGCGCATCCGTCCTGTGCTCATCCTATCCTCCAATTCCCCGCCGCCGCCCCGGTCCCTGCCGGCCGCGCGACGGCGGATCTCGACTCTCAGGAGGAGAGCTCGCGCTCGACCTGTCTCGTCTCATAGGTCTCCAGGACATCGCCCTCGCGCAGATCCTGGAAGTTGGTGAGCACGATGCCGCACTCGAAGCCGCCGGCGACCTCGCGCGCATCCTCGTTGAAGCGGCGCAGGCTCTCGATCGTCGTGTCGTAGATGACGGTGCCCTCGCGCACGACGCGCACGCGCGCGCCGCGCGTGACTTTGCCCTCGGTGACGAACGAGCCGGCGATCGTGCCGATGCGCGAGGCCTTGAACAGCTGGCGCACCTCGGCTTGGCCGAGCGGAGTCTCGACCTCTTCGGGCGCGAGCATACCCTGCATCGCCGCGCGCAGCTCCTCGATCGCGCGGTAGATGACCGCGTAGGAGCGGATCTCGACGCCCTCGCGGTCGGCGATCTGGCGTGCGTCGCCGACGGGGCGCACATTGAACGCGAGGATCACGCCGTCGGAGGCCGATGCGAGCATCACGTCGGACTCGTTGATGCCGCCGACGCCGCGGTGAATGATGTTGACCTTGACCTCTTGCTGGGGCAGCTTCGCGATCTCGTCCTCGATCGCCTCGAGCGAGCCCGCGACGTCCGCCTTGACGACGAGCCCCAGCTCCTTGACGGTGCCCTCTTGGGCGAGCTTGAAGACGTCCTCGAGCGACACCTTGCGTCCGGAGCGGCGCGCGAGCGCCTCGGTCTTCAAGCGGTTGGCGCGCTCGCCCGCGAGCTGGCGCGCGCGGCGCTCGTTCTCGACCACGCGCACGTGCTCGCCGGCCTCGGGCACGCCGTCGAAGCCGAGCACCTCGACCGGCTGTCCCGGCATCGCGCGCTTGAGCTTGCCGCCGGTGAAGTCGTGCATCGCGCGCACGCGCCCGAAGTGAGCGCCCGCGACGAGCGCGTCGCCGACGCGCAGCGTGCCGCGCTGGATCAGGATCGTCACGACCGGCCCGCGCCCGGGGTCGAGCTTCGACTCGATCACCGCGCCGGAGGCCTCGGCGCCGGCGTTCGCCTTCAGCTCCTCGAGGTCGGTCACGACCTGGATCGTGTCCAGCAGCGTGTCGAGCCCGTCGTGGGTCTTGGCGCTGACGTCGACGAACTCGATCTCACCGCCCCACTCGGACGGCTGCAGGCCGTGCTGGGTCATCTCGGTACGCACGCGCTCGGGCTGCGCGCCCTCCTTGTCGATCTTGTTGACGGCCACGATGATCGGCACTTCCGCTGCCTTGGCGTGGTCGATCGCCTCCTCGGTCTGCGGCTTGACGCCGTCGTCGGCCGCCACCACGATCACCGCCAGATCGGTGACTTTCGCGCCGCGCGCGCGCATCGCGGTGAACGCCTCGTGGCCGGGCGTGTCGAGGAAGGTGATCTCCTTGCCGGCGTGGCGCACCTGATAGGCGCCGATGTGCTGGGTGATGCCCCCGGCCTCGCCGGCGACGACCTCCGTCTCGCGGATCGCGTCGAGCAGCGAGGTCTTGCCGTGGTCGACATGGCCCATGATCGTGACGACCGGCGGGCGCTCGATCAGGTCCTCCTCGGCGTCCTGGTACTCGGGCTCGACCTCGACGTCGTCGGCCGCGTGGACGATCTCGATCTCCTTGTCGAACTCGTCGGCGAGCACCTGGATCGCGTCGTCGGAGAGCGTCTGCGTGAGCGTCGCCATCTCCCCCAGCGACATCAGCTTCTTGATCACCTCGGGCACAGCCACGCCGAGGTACTCGGCGACGTCCTTGACGGTCGAGCCGGAGTTCACGCGGATCAGATCCGTGGCCTCCATCGCGGCGGAGTCGATCGGCGCGATCGTGTCGTCGTAGGTGCCGCGACGGCGGCGTCCGCGTCGCGGTCGGCGCTGCGGCTGATTGGAGGGGCCGCCCTGCTGGCGGCGCGAGGCTTGCGAGTCGATCACAACGCGGCGACGGCCGCCGGGGCCGATGTCACCGGGGGTGCGCTCGCCCGTGCGCGAGTCGCGCGTCGGGCGCACGCGCTCGGGCGAGGACGGTGGCTGGCTCGCGCGAGCGGGCGGGGCGCCGGCGCTACCGCCCGCCGACGGTCCACCTGCTCCGGGCGCGGTCGGCGTCGCTTGACCGGGCGCGGCGGGAGCGCTTGGCGCAGGCGCCGCCGGAGCGGCCGCGCTCGCGCGTGGCTGTGACTGCGCCGGTGGCGCCGGCTTGGACGTTTTCGCCGCCGCGGGCGAAGCGGCAGGCGCGCCGTTGGCGCCCGCGCCGCCCGATCCATTGGTGCTCGCGGAAGCGCCGTCGCTCCCCCCCAGCGCCTTCAGCGCGAGCGCCTCCTCGACCGAGGATGCTGCGGCCTTGGCCTCGATCCCCGCGGCGTGCAGCTTCTCCAGCAGCTCCTTGCTGGACAGGTTGTGCTCCTTGGCGATTTCGTGTACGCGCTTCTTGCTCACAGGCTCACCGATTCTACGAGCTTGGCGTCGTTCAGTACGAGCCCGCCAGGAATTGCACGGCGCAGCCCACGGGCGATCGCGCCGCGCCGCTCAGCCTGCGCGAGGCAGTCCTTGGCCGGACCCGCACCACTCCCATCACGACACAGGTAGGCGCCGCGACCGGGGATCCGCGCGAGCGGGTCAGCGACGGCGTGGGCGCGCTCCGCATCGTCAGTTGTTGCTGCAGCGATGCGCAGCAGCTCCGACTTCGGCGCGATCCGTCCACATCCGACGCAGCGGCGTCGGGGAACGTGAGCGCCTATGGCGCTGGCTCCTCGGCCGCCTCGTCGGGGACAGTCTGCTCTACCGATGCGACCTCGACGACCGACTCCTC
>JASLHP010000036.1 GCA_030149625.1 Solirubrobacteraceae bacterium | reverse complement strand
CGTGCTCGGAGCTCTACATCGATCGCGGCGTCGAGCACGGCGCGCCGGAGGATCTGCCCGGCGGCGAGAACGAGCGCTTTCTCGAGTGCTGGAACCTCGTGTTCATGCAGTACGACCAGAGGCCCGCCGCCGATGAGCCGGGTTCGGTTCTCGCGCCGCTGCCCGCGAGGAACATCGACACGGGTCTCGGCCTCAACCGCATGGCCGCGATCCTGCAGGGCAGGCGGTCGGTGTTCGAGACCGACCAGTTCCAGCCGTTGATCGACCTTGGCGAGCAGCTCTCGGGCAAGCGCTACGGATCGGACTTCGACAGCGACCGCGCGCTGCGGATTCTCGCCGACCACACCCGCGCGATGACGTTCCTGACGGCCGACGGCGTGGTCCCGTCGAACGAGGATCGCGGCTACGTGCTGCGCCGCGTGATGCGCCGCGCGATCCAGCAGGGACTCGCGCTGGAGCTGGAGCCCGGCTTCCTCACGCGCTACTCCGCGTGCGTGCGCGAGATCATGGGCGGTGCCTATCCGGAGCTCGGCGAGCAGGCCGAGGTGACCGACATGTGGCTCGCCGCCGAGGAGGAGAGCTTCGGGCGCACGCTCGCGCAGGGGATGGAGATGCTGCGGGACCAGATCGAGCAGGCGCGTGCCGCGGGTCGCTCCTCGGTGTCGGCGCTCGAGGTGTTCACGCTGCACGACACCCACGGCTTCCCGCATGAGATGACCCGCGAGCTGCTCGCCGAGGCGGATCTTTCGATCGAGGGCGACTTCGAAGAGCTGATGGAGGAGCAGCGAGAGCGTGGCAGGGGTCGCGCGGGGCGCAGCGGCGGTTCGACTCGCGCGGGCACCGGCACGATCGCCGCCCTGGACGGCGGCGCGCCGACGCGTTTCACCGGCTATGAGACGGAGCTGCAGCCCACCACGGTCCTCGCGATCCGCGCGCTCGACGGCGCTGAAGCCACTGAGGAGAGCAACGGCGTCACTTCGGCGAGGACGGCGCGGATGCTGGTCAAGCTCGCCGAGTCGCCGTTCTACGCGGCCGGCGGCGGCCAGGTCTCGGACGTCGGCACGATCGAGTGCGAGCACGGCGAGTGCCGCGCGCGTGTACAGGACGTCCTGTTGCTGGGTGAGGACCGTGTGCCCGAGGTACTGGTCGAGGCTGGCACGCTCGCGGTCGGTGAGCGGGTGCTCGCGCGCGTCGATCACATCACGCGACACAAGACCGAGTGCAACCACACCGCCACGCATCTGCTGCAGGCGGCGCTGCGCGAGCGCGTCGGCAGCCACGTGCGCCAGGCAGGCTCCTACGTCGGCCCCGACAAGCTGCGCTTCGACTTCAGCCACGGCCAGGCGCTGAGCGCCGAGGAGCTGCGCGACGTCGAGGACCGCGTCAATGGCTGGATCGCGCTGGGCGACCCCGTGCGCGCGATCACGACCACGCTCGAGGAGGCCAAGCAGCTCGGCGCGATGGCGCTGTTCGGCGAGAAGTACGGCGAGGTCGTGCGCATGGTCGAGGTCGGCGGCGGTGATTACTCGCGCGAGCTGTGCGGCGGCACGCACGTCCGCTCGACCGCCGAGATCGGCGCGTTTCGCATCCTGCACGAGACCTCGAGCTCGGCCAACGTCAGACGTATCGAGGCGGTCACCGGGCCGGGTGCGGTCGAGCTCCTGCGCGAGCACGATCGCCTGCTGCGGGACATGGCCGCCCAGTTGCGGGCGCGGCCCGAGGACGCGCCCGCCGCGCTGCAGGCGCTCGCGCAGGAGCGCAAGCGTCTCGAGAAAGCGCTCAAGGAGGGTGCGGCGCAGAGCGCCGCGGGCGGTCCCGACCTGGAGGAGTTGGCGAACGCCGCCGCCGACGTCGGCGGCGCGAGCGTGCTCGCGGCGACCGTCGAGGTCGCCGACGCCAAGGCGCTGCTCGACGTCCTCGACCGTCTCAAGGGCCGTCTGCCGGGCGCCGCGATCCTGCTCGGCAGCGCCGCCGACGGGCGCGTCCACCTGCTCGCGAGCGTCGCTCCAGAGCTTGTCGCGCGCGGCGTCAAGGCGGGCGCGATCGTCAAGAGCGCCGCGGAGGTCGTGGGCGGTGGCGGCGGCGGGCGCGACACGCTGGCACAGGCCGGCGGCCGCGACCCGGAGCGCTTGGCCGAGGCCATCGACACAGGGCGCGCGACGATCGAGGCCGCCCTCGCCGGCTGATGCGAGTGCTCGCGCTCGACTACGGCAGCGCCCGGTGTGGCTGTGCGCTGAGCGATCCCACCGGCACGATCGTCACGCCCGTCGAGATCGTCGCACGCCCGGCCACCAAGCGCGGCTTCGCGCGCCTGCGAGAGCTCGTGCGCGAACGCGACGTCGAGCGCGTGATCGTGGGACTGCCGCTGTCGCTCGACGGCGGCGATACCGCGCAGACGCGCGAGACGCGCGACTTCGCGCACGAGCTCTCGCGGCGTCTGGGCGACAGCGTTCCAGTGGAGATGCACGACGAGCGCTTCACCACGCGACTGGCACAGAGGATCGACGCGCCCGGCGCCTTCAAGACGAGCGAGGACTCGCGCGCCGCCGCTCACCTGCTCGAGAGCTGGCTCGCGAGCCGATCGCGTTAGGGTTCGCGGTCCTTGCCCCGCGACGACCGATCACGACCAGGGCGCGAACGCACGGCGGCCGACCGCGAGCGTGATCGCCTCGAGCGCGCGCGCCGCCGCGCGGCCGCCGCGAACTCCTCGCCAGCGCCGGATGCCGAGCGACGGTCGCCTCCGCGGACACCGGTCTCGCCGCCCGCGCAGCCGCTGAGCGGGTCGCCGTCGGACCCACCGCCGTCGGACCCGCCGCCGTCGGACCCACCGCCGCC
>JASLHP010000441.1 GCA_030149625.1 Solirubrobacteraceae bacterium | reverse complement strand
GCGAAGTCTGGCGCTCCGCGCACTGGCGCCTGTTCGCCGTCCTCGCCCCCAGGCCGCTTGCCGCCCCGCCCTCGCGGCTGCAGAGCGCCCGCACGGACTCCTTCGTGCTCGCCGCGCCGAGCGCCGGCACCTTCGAGGTGCGGCTGCGCTTCACGCCCTACTGGTCGCTCTCGAGCGGCCACGGCTGTGTCGAGGAAGCGCCCGGAGGGTGGACGGCGGTGCGCATCGGCGGCCCCGGGATCGTCCATGTCGGCATCGACTTCTCGCTCGCGCGGGTCTTCGACCACGGCGCCCGCTGCCGCTGAGCATCGTCTAGGCTTGATCGCGATGGTCGCCCGCGTTCGCGAGCTGCAAGCGCGCGTCCTCCCTCACGGCTGGATCGACGCGCTGCGGCAGGTAACTCTGTTCGGTCTGGCGTACCTCGGCTACACCCTCGTGAGGGGTGTCGTCGAGGGCGATGCCAACGAGGCGTTCGCGCACGCCCGCGATCTGATCTCGCTCGAGCGCGGCATGCACGTCTTCGTCGAGCCGTCGATCCAAGCCTGGGCATCCAGCAGCCACGCGCTGATGGTCGTCACCAGCTGGATCTACGTCAACGCGCAGACGTCCGTGACGATCGGGGCGCTCGTGTACCTCTACCTGCGCCACAACAAGAACTTCTACTTCGTCCGCAACATGTTCATGATCGCGATGGCGATCGCCCTGATCGGCTACACGACGTTCCCGACCGCGCCACCGCGCTTCTTCCCCGAGTGGGGCTTCATCGACAGCGTCTCGGACTTCACGGGCGTGCACGTCGACGGCCACAGCGCCTCGATCAGCGCCGTCACGAACCTCTACGCGGCGGTGCCTTCGATGCACGTCGCTTTCTCGCTGATGATCGGCTGGTCGCTCGCGCGTCTCGTGCGCCACAGCTACGCGCGCGTGGCGTGGTTCCTCTACCCCTTCCTGATGACGTTCGTGATCGTCGTGACCGCCAACCATTTCCTCGTCGACGCGGTGCTCGGCGCGCTGACCGCCGGCGCCTCGGCTTACGGCGCGACCTGGCTCGCGCGCGCGCGACCATCGGTCTGGCGCTTCTCCGCCGTCGCTCCACGGCTGACCGCGAGCGGCTAGCAGCGCGATGCCGCCGCGACAGCAGTCCCCGACCCGCCGTGCACGGCGCAACGCCGCGCGTGCGGCACGCGCGAACGGCCGCGCGCCGCGCGCGCCGATCGGCCAGGGCCAGCGACGCGAGCTGGTCCGCAACCGCCTGATCGAGTCGAGGCTGACGCCGAACGCGATCTCGCTCACCGGCCTGTTCCTGAACCTCGTCGCCGCCGTGCTCGTGTGGGAACAGCTCTTCTTCCTCGGCGGGATCGCGTTCATCGTCGGCTCGATCATGGACACGCTCGACGGCCGCTACTCGCGGATGTCGGGCAAGGGCACCCCCTTCGGCGCGTTCCTGGACTCGACGCTCGACCGCATCGAGGAGGGAATCGTGCTCACTGCCGTCGTGGGCTACTTCGCGCTGGAAGGCAACCGCGCCGCGGCCGCCGGGGTCGTGATCGCCGTGCTCGCCTCGCTGATGGTCAGCTACACGCGCGCTCGCGCGGAGGCACTCGGGGTCGAGTGCAAGGTCGGGATCGCCACCAGGCCCGTCCGCGTGGTGATCCTCTCGATCGGGCTGCTGTTCGCCAAGGGGGCCTCGCTGGGCAACTTCGAACTGCTCGAGCCCGCCGTCTACGTGCTCGCCGCGTTGAGCGTGATCACCGTCGGACAGCGCATCTGGCACGTGCGCCGCGCCCTGACGGTGTGACCTTCCCGCGGGGCAGGGGTACTCTGATCCGAGCGGCCGCGACCCCCAGCGGCCCAACAGCAAGCCAGGGAGCCCGCGACGGCGGAGCCCCTCGACCGGGCCATCGCGCCCCGCAAAGGACATCGCACTCGTGAGCAAGCTTGAGAGCAACGGCCGCGCCAACGGCAACGGCGCCGCCTCAACAAACGGCGCCGCGCGCTACCAGTCCGAGAAGGTCCGCGTCGCCATCGTCGGCGTCGGCAACTGCGCCTCGGCCTTCGTGCAGGGCGTCCACTACTACAAAGACGCCGACCCCTCCGAGCAGGTTCCCGGCCTGATGCACGTCGATCTCGGCGGCTACCACATCTCGGACATCGAATTCACGGCCGCATTCGACATCGACTCGACCAAGGTCGGCAAGGACCTCGGCGAAGCGATCTGGGCGGGCCAGAACAACACGATGAAGTTCGCCAAGGTCCCGAAGAAGCTCGGCGTCCCCGTCTACCGCGGGATGACCCACGACGGGCTCGGCAAGTACCTCAAAGAGAAGATCACGAAGGCGCCGGGCGAGACCGCGGACATCGTGAAAATCCTCAAGGACACGCACACCGACGTGGTGGTGTCCTACCTGCCCGTCGGCTCGGAGCAGGCGACCAAGTGGTACGTCGAGCAGGTGCTCGAGGCCGGCTGCGGCTTCGTCAACTGCATCCCCGTGTTCATCGCCCGCGAGGACTACTGGGACCGCCGCTTCAAGAAGGCGAACCTGCCGATCGTCGGCGACGACATCAAGTCCCAGGTCGGCGCGACGATCGTGCACCGCAACCTCGCCCGGCTGTTCGCCGACCGCGGCGTGAAGATGATGCGCACCTCGCAGCTGAACGTCGGCGGCAACATGGACTTCTACAACATGCTCGAGCGCGAGCGGTTGGAGTCCAAGAAGATCTCCAAGACCAACGCGGTCACGTCGATCATGGATCACGAGCTGCCCGCGCAGGACGTCTACATCGGGCCCTCGGACTACGTGCCGTGGCTCACCGACCGCAAGTGGGCGCACATCCGCGTCGAGGGCCAGGCCTTCGGCGACGTGCCGCTCAACGTCGAGCTGAAGCTCGAGGTCTGGGACTCGCCCAACTCGGCCGGCATCGTGATCGACGCCGTGCGCTGCTGCAAGCTCGCGCTGAACCACGGCATCGGCGGGCAGCTGGACGGCCCCTCCTCCTACCTGATGAAGTCGCCTCACAACCAGCGCCCCGATGACCAGGCGCGCCGCGACACCGAGACCTTCATCGCCAAGCACACGCGCAAGCCGGGCACGCGCCCGAAGGGCCGCAAAGCACCGGCCCGCGCGAAAGCCGCGGCGGCCAAGTAGCGGCAGTCCGGGCCGGCGCTCCGTGCCGGCCCGGGCGCAGCTGGGCCCGGGGCGAGCCCGGGTCCCGAGCGGCGCTGGACGGGAGTTCGGAGCACGGCTCGACGTCCGCCGGCCACTGGCGGCGAAGCCGCGACACGGCTAACCTCGTTCACGTCGATGCCCGAGACGTTCTCGATCGCCCACGTCACGCCCTACCCGTGGGAGGCCGAGGACAACGAGGTGAACGCGCACGTCGCGCACGTCGCGCGCGAGCTCTCGCGACGCGGGCATCGCGTCCTGATCGTCGCGCCGTCGCGCTCGCAGGAGCGCGTACGCGACTCGCGCCGTGCGCTGCGCGCTGCACGCGGGAGCGGTGCCGCCCTGCTCGCCGGCACCGACGAGGGTGAGCCGCGCGTCTTCGCGGTGGGCGAGGTCCTCGATGTCGTCCCGACCGCGCGCCGCCG
>JASLHP010000439.1 GCA_030149625.1 Solirubrobacteraceae bacterium | reverse complement strand
GATGGCGCTCGTGACGCGCCATCTCGCCCGCGGCAGGCGTGGCGGGCGGGGCGGGCATCGTTACAGAGGGCTGCCGCGACCGTGAGCAAGCACAGCGACGCCACCGAGCGCGCGCTCGGTGGCGGTCCCGAACGCCATCGTCAGAAGGCGCTCGAGCAGGGCAAGCTGCCCGTGCGCGAGCGCGTCGCGCTGCTGCTCGACGACGGCTCCTTCGCGGAGGAGGCGCTGCTCGCCAACTGGCACGAGGACGGCCTCGGCGCCGACGGCGTCGTCACCGGCGTGGGGGAGATCGACGGGCGGCCCGTCGCGCTGATGGCCAACGATCCGACTGTCAAGGCCGGCTCGTGGGGTCCGAAGACCGTCGAGAAGATCCTGCGCATCCAGGAGCGCGCGCTCGCGTTGCGAATCCCGATGGTCTACCTCGTCGATTCCGCCGGCGCGCGCATCACCGAGCAAGTGCAGATGTTCCCCGGCCGCCGCGGCGCCGGCAGGATCTTCCACAATCAGGTCAAGCTCTCCGGCGTCGCGCCGCAAGCGTGCGTGCTGTTCGGACCGTCCGCCGCCGGCGGCGCCTACATCCCAGCGTTCTGCGACATCGTGATCATGCGCGAGGGCAACGCGTCGATGTACCTCGGCTCGCCGCGCATGGCCGAGATGGTGATCGGCGAGCAGGTCACGCTCGAGCAGATGGGCGGAGCGCGCATGCACACGGGCGTCTCGGGATGCGCGCACCAACTCGTCGCCAGCGACGCTGAGGGAATCCACTTCGCACGCCGCTATCTCTCATATCTTCCCTCTAATTGGGAGTCACACCCACCCGTCGCCCCGCCCGCGCAGCCAGGCCGTGCGCCCGATAGGCGCGCGATCGCCGAGCTGATTCCCGCGGACGAGAACAAGCCGTTCGACATCAAGCTGCTGATCGGCGCGCTCGTGGACGACGAATCGCTGCTCGAGATCCAGCCGCGCTGGGCCAAGGAGCTCGTCGTCGGCTTCGCGCGCCTCGACGGCCGCGCGATCGGGATCGTCGCCAACCAGCCCAAGCACAAGGGCGGCGTGCTGTTCGGCGACTCCGCCGACAAGGCCGCGCGCTTCATCTGGTGCTGCAACGCGTTCAACGTGCCGCTGCTGTTCCTCGCCGACGTGCCCGGCTTCATGATCGGCACGCAGGTCGAGCGCGAGGGCATCATCCGCCACGGCGCGAAGATGATCAGCGCCGTCAGCGAGGCGACCGTGCCGAAGATCTCCGTCGTCGTGCGCAAGGCCTACGGCGCGGGGCTGTACGCGATGGCCGGCCCCGCGTTCGAGCCCGACTGCTGCATCGCGCTGCCCAGCGCGTCGATCGCCGTGATGGGCCCGCAGGCTGCGATCAACGCCGTCTACTACAACCAGCTGCAGGCGATCGACGACGAGCGCGAGCGCGCCGCCAAGACCGAGCAGCTGCGCGAGCAGTACGCGCAGGACATCGACATCCTGCACCTCGCGTCAGAGCTCGTGATCGACGCCGTCGTCGAGCCCAACGAGCTGCGCTCAGAGCTCGTTCGCCGCTTCGCGCACGCTGCCGGCAAGCGCCGCGACTGGCCCGCCAAGCGCAACGCGGTCACGCCCGTCTAGCGCGCGATCAGCCGCTCGGCACGCCCGCCGCTCGTGTCTGCTCGTCCTGGAACGGCGGGTAGCTCTCGGTCAGCAGGAACAGATACGCGTCCGAACGCGCCACGTAGGAGTTGGCGAGCACCATCACGTCGAACAGCCCGCGGGGGAGCTTGCCCGTGATCACGATCACCACCCACGCCGCCAGCGCGCCGATCTCCAACAGGATGTTCATGACATAGCGCATGATCGCGATCGGGATCGCCAGCAGCGCGCGGAAGAACGTCTTCAGGCGGCTGTAGCGCTCGAGCGGGCCCGCGAACTCCATGCGCACCGGGTATGAGCCGTCGGGCGCGCCGCTGAACGGCGGGTAGCGATCGGTCAGCAGCGCCGCGTAGGCGGTCACGCGCGCGAGCATGCGCGTAAAGCTCGCGACGAAGTCGTACAGCGCTTTTGGATAGTGGCCCGTGATGACGATCGCAAACCATGCGATCGCGATTGCGATACACGCCAGGATGGCGATCACATACAGCACGATCGCCACGGGAATCGCGAGGATCAACCTGAAGAACGCCGTCAGCCGACTGCGCCGCTCGACGTAGTCGACCTCGAAGCTGACCGGGTAGGACATCAATTGCTCCCCCTTGCTCGTGCAGCATTGCCTCTCTCGCGACAACCAGCGTAGATCGCGGCGCGGCGGCTCGATGCTTGCACTAGATTGGCCTTGCGATGGACGCCGTCGATCTCGCCTACGCCGGAATCGCCCGCCAGGCTCAGCTGATCGCCTCCGGGGAGATCTCCTCGCGCGAGCTCGTCGACGTGTATCTCGAGCGGATAGAGCGGTTGGATCGCTCCAACAGCGGCGAACACCTGAACGCCTACCGCATCGTGTTTGCCGAGCGCGCGCGGCTCGAAGCCGACCAGGCCGACGCGCGCCGCGGCGCGGGCGGGGAACGACCGCTGCTCGGCGTGCCGATCGCGGTCAAGGACGACATCGACGTCGCCGGCGAGGCGACCACGTACGGCACCAACGCCCACGGTCCACCCGCCGCTGCCGACGCAGAGGTCGTGCGCCGCCTGCGCGAGGCCGGCGCGGTGATCATCGGCAAGACCAACGTGCCCGAGCTCATGCAGTGGCCGTTCACCGAGACCGCGACGTTCGGCGCCACGCGCAACCCGTGGAACCCGCAGCATGCCCCCGGCGGCTCCAGCGGCGGCAGCGCGGCCGCCGTCGCCGCCGGTCTCGTCGGCGCCGCGCTCGGCTCCGACGGCGCCGGCTCGATCCGCATCCCCGCCGCGTGGTGCGGCCTGTTCGGCCTGAAGCCCCAGCGCGGGCGCGTGTCGATGGCCCCGCGCCCGCGCGGCTGGCACGGGCTGTCGGTCAAGGGCCTCTTGGCGCGCACCGTCGCCGACACCGCGTTGTTCCACGACGTCGCCTCCGGCGCGATCGACGTCGACGCCGATCGCGTGCCCGCACCCGAGGTCCCGTTCTCGACCGCGGCCGCCACGTACCCCGGCCCGCTGCGCATCGCGTACTCGACGAGCGTGCCAACCGGCGCGATCGCAAAGCTCGATGCGGACGCGCGCACGGCGTTCGAGGGGACGGTCGAGCTGTTGCGCTCGCTCGGCCACACGCTCACCGAGCGCGACCCCGACTACGGCGCCGGCGCGATTCCCGCGCTGCTCGTGCGCTACCTGCGCGGCATCCACGACAACGCGGTCGCGATTGCGCACCCCGAGCGCTTGGAACGGCGCACGCAGTCGATGTCGCGCATCGGCGGCCTGATCCCAGCGTCGCTGCTCGACCGCTCGCTCGCCGGCGAGGCCCAGTTTGCGCGCAAGCTCGGCAGCGTGTTCGAAGATCACGACGTGCTCCTGACGCCGGCCACCGCCGCGCCGCCGCCGCGCATCGGCCGCCTGCAGGGACGCGGCGCGCTGTGGACGCTCAACACGGTCGCGGGCTGGGTGCCTTACAACGGCGTCTGGAACGTCACCGGCCAGCCGGCCGCCGCGGTGCCGGCCGGCTTCGGCAGCGACGGACTGCCGCGGGCCGTCCAGATCGTCGGCCGGCCCGCCGACGAGGCGACACTGCTGTCGCTGGCCGCGCAGATCGAGCGCGAGCGCCCCTGGGCGCATCTGCGCCCGCCCGAGTTCTCGTGAGTGACGCGAACGCGCAACGTCCGGGCGGCCGCGGGTCGCGGACGGACGCAGCCGGGTCGCGGACGGACGCAGCCGGGTCGCGAACGGACGCAGCCGATGCGCTGCTCGCGGTGGCGGTCGAGGCGGCGAGGATGGCGGGCGCGCTGCTGGCCGAGCGCGCGCGGCACGGCGCCGAGCGCCACGTCAGCGCCAAGAGCACTCCGACTGACCTCGTCAGCGAGGCGGACCTCGCCTCAGAGCGCGCGATCCGCGAGCTGCTCGTCGAACAGCGCCCGCGCGACGGCTTCATCGGCGAGGAGGGCGATCGTGTGGAGAGCGCCAGCGGCTTGAGCTGGATCGTCGACCCGCTCGACGGAACGGTCAACTTCCTGTTCGCGATACCGCACTGGTCCGTGAGCGTCGCCGTCGCCGACAGTCACGGGACGCTCGCCGGCGCCGTGTACGACCCCAACCGCGACGAGCTGTTCACCGCGCGCAGGGAGGGCCGCGCGACGCTCGCGGGTCCGCGCGGCGAGGTCGAGCTCAGCGGCAGCGACCGTGACGGCGAGCTCGCCACCGCGATGATCGCCACTGGTTTCGCCTACGACGCTCGCGTGCGCGCCGCGCAGGCGCAGGCGCTCACGCGCGCGCTCCCGCGCGTGCGCGACGTGCGCCGCCTCGGTAGCGCCGCGCTCGATCTCGCCTGGGCGGCGGCCGGGCGCTACGACGCCTACTACGAGCGCGCCGTCAAGCAGTGGGACATCGCCGCGGGCGCGCTCATCTGCGAACGCGCGGGCCTGCGTGTGCTCGAGCTGCCGGCGCACGAGCCTCTGCCGTGGGGAATCCTCGCCGCGCGCCCGGCGCTCGCCGAGCCGCTGTTGGAGCTCGTCGGCGGGCCTTGAGCCCGCCTGCCTCGATGCGGCGGGTGGGAGTCGAACCCACACGCCCTTGCGGACAGAGCCTTTTGAGGGCTCCGCGTCTACCGTTCCGCCACCGCCGCAATTGTGCCGAGCAGCGAGGATAGCCCCGCCGCCGTCGCCGCGCCAGCGACTCAGACGGGCTGCGGCGGCGCGCTGCGCTCGATCTCGCCGCTCGACGCCGGATCGCGGCGCTCGAGCTCGACGTTCCAGCCCTGCGAGAAGCCGCGCATCGTGAACGTGACGAGCAGGAGCTGCACGGGCACGATCAGCAGCGTGATCACGCCGAGCAGGCTCGCGTTGAGGGACGGCTGCGCGAAGCCAGACTTGTCGCGAGCGAACCAGCCCGGACCGGCGACGGCGGCGAAGATCATCAACAGCACCGCCAGCGCCGCGGAGATCGGCAGCACGCCTCGGTTCCAGCGCAGCGCGTAGAACGCGAACATCAGATACACCAAGACATAGCCGATCTGCAGCGGCACCGCGCCCTCGAGCAGATTCCAGCCGCCGACCGTCACGATCAGCACGAGCGCCGCGCTGACGAGCAGCAGCACCACGACCATCGCCCGCGTCGCCTGCACGACCGGCTTGTCGCGATTGGGATGCGTGACGATCACGCCTTGCTGCCTGTTCTGAGCGGCCGCCGGGGACATCGCGTGTCTGACGATACAAGCTCGCGCGGGCGCCCGCACGGCGATGCGGGTCATCCGGGCGCGCTGCAGGTACGCTGGACGTGCCAGCGGGCGTGGTGGAATTGGTAGACACGCCGGCCTTAGGAGCCGGTGGGCGCTAGCCCTTGGGGGTTCGAGTCCCTTCGCCCGCATTTCCGAAGACCTTCCGCCGGCTATTCAAACCCGAGGGCCTCATTTCAAGAGCGGCGAGAGCAACTTTTTCAAGTAAGGGAGCGGCGTTGCGGCGGTTCGAGGCAGCCTGGTGGAGGACCGCGATCAGATTGGCGAGGCCCCCAAAATAGGAGGGAAAACATGGGAAAATCGCCGCTAAGCGTTCGAGCGCGAAAAGCGCCCACGGGCTAGCCGTTGGGCGCTACTTCGGGGCGAGGTTCGAGGGCTCTGCCGCTGCTACGCGGCCAGCGCGAGAGGTAGCGGCGGGCCGCTCTTGCTCTTGATGGGAACGCCTCCGGCAGAGCGTCGTCGCTGCTCTTTGGCGACGGCGTGCATGAGCCAGAAGACCTGGAGCAGGTCGCACTCCGCGTGCTTGCGGTGCC
>JASLHP010000437.1 GCA_030149625.1 Solirubrobacteraceae bacterium | reverse complement strand
CGCTCGGCCGTGAGCGCTTGCTCGGACGCGGGCGCCTGCTCGGCTCGTGCGCGCAGGCGCTCGACGGCGGCCGCGAGCGCGTCCGCCATCTCGCCACCGCGCGCCTGCAGCGCGGCGTCCGGGACGCCCTCGGCGGCGGGCGACGCCTGCTCGCCAGAGGCGAGCGCGAGGCTCACGCGGCCGACGATGCCCTTCAGCTCCCCGAGCAGTCCCTCCATGCGGCGATGACCGTCGCGCATGCTCTCGAGCTGGCGCTCCGAGCGCTCGCGCGCGGCGCGCTCAGCCTCGAGCCCATGCTGGATCTCCGACGCGCGCCGCTCGAGCTCGCCCAAGCGCAGCTGCAGCTCCTGCTCGGCACGGCGCACCGCGACGCGCTCGGCGCCGGTCTGCTGCTCTGCCTCCGTCAACTGGCGGTGGACCGTCTCGAGCCGCACGGCGAGCTCGCGCGCCTCCCGCTCACTGGCATCCAGGCGCACGCTGAGCCGCTCGACCTCGGCGCGGCTGTCGCGGTCGGCTCCGAGCAGTCGCTCCTCGGCCTCGACTCGCAGCTGCTGCTCGGCGTACTCGCGCTGCTTGACGCGGCGCAGCTCATGCTCGCGCTCGAGCGCGCCCGCATGCTCGGCCGCGAGCAGCTCATCGAGGCGCAGGCGTTCCGCCTCCGCCTCCAGCAGGCGCTGCTGCAGGCTCGCGACGTGGCGTTCGAGTGTCTGCACGGTCGCTTCGGCCGCCTCGGCGCGCCGTGTCAGCGCCGCCTCGCCGCTCTCGGCGGCGCGGCGTGCACGGCGTTCGGCGAACAGGTCGCCCTCGCTCCTGCGCGCGCGGCCCTCCGGCTCCCCATTCGGGGTCTCGCTTCCCTCTGCCATCACTGTGCAACTCAACCTAAGGCCAGTGGCGGACGACTCGCGCACGCTCGCGGCGAGCCTCGTGGCCGCCGGCGCTCAGGCGCCGAGGCGTTTGACGAGCACGCTCGCGCCGCCGAGCGTGCCGGCCAAGCCGAGACCGGCGATCGCCAGCGTGCGCGTCGTGGGCAGGCGTCGGCGCAGGTACCACTTCGCGCCGGTCCACACGGCGTAGCCGAGGAGCGAGTAGCGGCTGCTGTTCATCGATGCCATCTTCTGCTGTCTACCCGGCGACGGCGCCTGCTACTCGCGACGGCGGCTGCTACTCGCGACGGCGGCTGCTACTCGTTACGCAAGCGCCAGGCCATGCGTGACTGCAGCGACCACAGCTCGATGAACCCCGGCGAGGCGCTCTGCGAGAACAGGCCGCCGGACTCGGCGAACGATGCAAGGCTCGCGTCATAGACGGCGTTCGGCGAGGAGCGCGTGACGACGCGCGCGTGGCCCTTGAACAGCTTGACGCCGATCTTGCCGGTCACGCGCTCGTTGACCTCGTCCATGTAGGCGTCGAGGTCGCCGCGCAGTGGCTCCCACCACAGGCCGGCGTAGACGAGGTACGCCCATTGTCGGTCCAGCTGGGGCTTGAACTGGTTCTGGTGGATCGTGCAGACGAGATGCTCGAGCTCCTGGTGGGCGGGCAGCACGATCGCCGCCGCGGGCACCTCGTAGATGTCGCGCACCTTCAGGCCGACGATGCGGTCCTCGATGTGGTCGACGATGCCGACGCCGTGGCGCGCGCCGATCGCGGCCACGCGTTCGATCAGCTCCACCAGCTCCAGGCGCTCTCCGTTCAGCGACACGGGGACGCCTCGCTCGAAGCCGAGCTCGATCTGCTCGGGCTCATCGGGCGCGTCCTCCGGTCGGGTCACGAGCTGGAAGACGTCGTCCTCGGGCGCCTGCTCGAGGTTCTCGATCCAGCGCCCCTCCGAGGAGCGTCCCCAGAGGTTGTCGTCGATCGAGTACGGCGTCGCCTCGGCCCCGGCCTGGGTGGGGAAGGTCTTGATCGGAATGCCGTGCTCGCGCGCGTAGGCGATCTCCTCCTCGCGACCCATCTGCCACGAGCGCACCGGCGCGATCACCTTCAGCTCGGGCGCGAGCGTCGCGATCGTCGCCTCGATGCGCACCTGGTCGTTGCCCTTGCCGGTGCAGCCGTGGGCAATCGTGTCGCAGCCGCTCTCACGCGCATAGTCGACCGCGAGCTTGGCGATCAGCGGACGCCCGAGCGCCGTGAACAGCGGGTAGCCGCCGCCATAGAGCGCGTTGGCCTTGATCGCGGGAGCGAGGTACTCGCGGGCGAACTGCTCGCGCGCGTCGACCACGTGGCACGCGAGCGCTCCCAGCTGCAGCGCCTTGCCCTCGATCACCGCGTAGTCCTCGCCGGGCTGACCAAGGTTGACCGTCAGGCACACGACCTCGGCGCCGTAGGAGTCCTGAATCCACTTGAGCATCACGCTCGTGTCGAGGCCGCCGGAGTACAACAGCAGCACGCGGTGCACGTGTGCGGGATCGGCCTCATAGGAGGCGCTGCGCGCTGTCGGGATCTCGTGCTCGCGGCCCACGGTCGGCGAAGGCTACTGAGGCTGCGCCGGAGTCGCACGCGTGCCGGCTTCCGAGGCGCGCGCGCGTTCCATCAACGGGTAGGCGGCCGCGTCCTCGACGAAGCCGAGCTTGGCGTAGAGACCTTGGGCATCGGCCGTGTGCAGCATCCAGCGCACGTCCCACTGCTCACAGCCGGCGATCATCTCGCGGACGAGCTCGAGCCCGAGGCCGCGACCGCGATACGCCGCCAGCACGTACACATCGGCGAGATAGGCCATGATCGCGCCGTCTGAGACTGCTCTGGCGAAGCCGACCTGCTCCTCGCCGCGGTAGAGCCCGAGGACCCGGCGCGAGCCGGCGATCGCGCGCTCGATCCGCTCGCGCGTCCGTCCGCGACCCCAATAGGACTGGCCGCTGAGAAATGCGTGCACCGCGTCCACGTCGATTCGCGCTCGATCATCGTCGAGCTCGAAGCCGTCGCTGAGCGCGCGCCGCACGCGTCAGGCCTCCAGCGCCGCCGCTAGCCGCGCGAGCGCCTCGTCCACGTCCGCCTCATCGACGATCAGCGGCGGCAGCAGCCGCAGCGTGTCGGCCCCCGTCGCGTTCAGCACGAGCCGTCGCTCGAGCAACGCGCGGCGAACGACCTCGGGCGCCGCGAGGTCGAGCTCGCACGCGAGCATCAGCCCGCGACCGCGCACCGAGAGCACATGCGGCAGAGCCTCGAGGCCCGCGCGCAGGCGCTGACCGAGCTCACGCACGCGCTCGAGCAGGGCAGCGTCGTCGGTGACTTCGAGCGCGGCCAGCGCGGCGCTCGCGATCACCGGGCCACCGGCGAAGGTCGAGCCGTGGTCGCCCGCCACGAGCACGTCCGCGAGCCGCTCGTCTGTGATCAGCGCGCCGATCGCGAGCCCGCCGCCGAGCGCCTTGGCGACCGTCATCGCATCGGGCCGCACGCCCGTCTGTTCATACGCCCACCGCGTGCCCGTGCGCCCCATGCCGCACTGGACTTCGTCGAATACGAGCGCGGCGCCGTGCTCGTCGCACGCCGCGCGCGCGGCCGCGAGCAGCTCTGCGGGCAGCACGTTGACGCCGCTCTCGCCCTGGATCGGCTCGAGCAGCACCGCCGCCGTGCTCGCGTCGACCGCGCCGCGCAGCTCGTCGGGGTCGGGGGCAACCGCGCGAAAACCGGGAACCAATGGCGCGAACGGCGCCTGCTTGGCCTCTTGCGGCGTCGCTGACAGTGCCCCGTATGTGCGTCCGTGGAAGGCGCCGTGCACGACGACCACGTCGCCGCCCGCGCGCGCCTTGCGCGCGAGCTTGATCGCTGCCTCGTTCGCCTCCGCGCCGGAATTGCAGAAGAACACCTTGCCGCCGAGACTCGACGACGACAGGCGCGCGGCCAAGCGCATCGCCGGCTCCGTGTAGAAGAGGTTGCTCGTGTGCATCAGGCGGCCGGCCTGCTCGCGCACCGCCGCGACCACGCGCGGGTGGCAGTGGCCGAGGCTCGTGACGCCGATGCCGCAGAGGAAGTCGAGGTACTCGTTGCCCGCGTCGTCCCACAGGCGCGCGCCCTCGCCGCGCACGAACTCCACGGGCATGCGCGCGTAGGAGCCGATCACGCTCGTGCGCTCGAGCCGCTGCAGCTCGGCGAGGGTCATCCCGCTCCAGCCTCCCCGGCCTCGATCTTCGTGCCGATCCCAGCGTCGGTGAAGAGCTCGAGCAGCAGCGAGTGCGGCGTGCGCCCGTCGAGGATGTGCGCAGCGCTGACGCCGTCGTTGATCGCGCCGAGACAGGCCTCGAGCTTCGGGCGCATGCCGCCGTCGAGGCCGTCCAGTGTGCTCTGCACGCGCTCGGCGGTCGCGTGACCGATCAGGCTCGCCGGGTCCTCCGGGTCAGCGAGCCAACCCGGCACGTCCGTCAGGAAGATCACCTTGTATGCACCGAGCGCGCCCGCGACGGCGCCCGCCGCCTCGTCGGCGTTGACGTTGTAGGAGTTGCCCTCGCGATCGGCGCCGACCGACGCGATCACGGGGATGTAGTCGCTCGCGATGTGTTCGATCACGCCGACGTTCACGCGCTCGATGCGTCCGACGAAGCCGATGTCCTCACCTCCGGGCGCGGCGCGGCGGGCGACGCGAAACAGCGAGCCGTCGTCGCCGCAGAGCCCGACCGCCGGCTGACCGTGGCGGTTCAAGCGCAGCACGATCTCCTTGTTGACCTTGCCGACGAGCACCATCTTTGCGACCTCGACGGTGCTCTCATCAGAGACGCGCAGCCCACCGACGAACCGCACGGGCAGGCCGAGGCGCTTCATGTAGCCGGTGATCTCCGGGCCGCCGCCGTGCACGACGATCGGTTTCAGACCGACGTACTTGAGCAGCACGACGTCGCGCGCGAAGTCCTCGCGCAACGTCGCGTCCTCCATCGCGGCGCCGCCGTACTTGATCACCACCGTGCGCCCGTGGAAGTCCCGGATGTACGGGAGCGCCTCGAGCAGCGTGCCTACATCGCGCATCCACGCTCCTTTCGACTTGGCGACGCTGGTTCGCGAGTCGAGCTGGAGAAGGCGTCGCAGGCCCATCCACCCCGCGTGGCGTGCATCGCACGCGAGCGACCGAGGACGCGGTCCAGCGCCGGCACGCGAGCTCGTGCGGTCATGTGTGGTAGTCCGCGTTCACCGTCACGTACTCGTGCGAGAGGTCGGAGAAGAACACCTCGGTCTCGGCGCCATCGCCGGGCAGGACGATCTCGTATTCGACCTCCCTGGCCTGCAGCGCGGCGGCGAGCGCGTCCTCGTCGTAGGAGGTCGCGGCGCCGGCCGAGCACACCTGGACGCCCTCGATCGCCAGATCGAGGGCAAGCGGCGCCTCGATGCCCGCTCGCCCACCGAGCGCCCCCCCGATGGCCTGCACGATGCGTCCCCAGTTGGGGTCGCCGCTGTGCAGCGCGGCCTTCACGAGCGGCGAGTTGGCGACCGCCCGCGCGGCGGTCTCGGCCGCGTCGAGCTCGCCGCCGCGCACCACGACGCGCGCGATCCTCGCCGCGCCCTCCCCGTCGGCGACCATCATGATCGCGAGCTGGCGCAGCAGCGCGTCGAGCGCCTCGCCGAAGCGCAGCTCGTCCTCGCTCGCCGGCTCGACGCTCACGCCGCTCGCGCCCGAGCACATCAGGATCGCGGTGTCGTTGGTCGAGAGCTGCCCGTCGACGGAGGCTCGGTCGAACGACCGCTTGACACACACGCCGAACAGCAGCTCGGCCGTCTCAGGCGCAAGCGCGGCGTCGGTCTGCACGAAGCAGAACATGGTGGCGAAGCGCGGCGAGATCATGCCCGCGCCCTTGCACTGGGCGCTGACGCGCACGGACCCGGAGGGGAGTTGCACCTCCAGGCACGCGCGCTTCTCGAACGCGTCGGTCGTCTGGATCGACCGCTGCAGGTCCGCTTCGCCCTCGCGGCGCAACTGCCCGTGCGCATCGCGGATGCCTCTGAGCATCGCCTCGACGGGCAGGTAGTCGCTGATGCCGCCGGTCGAGGCGACCGCGATCGCGGACGCGGGCAGCCCGAGCGCGGCTGCGGCCGCGCCCTGTGTCTTGGCGGCGTCTTCGAGGCCGCGCCTGCCGGTGGCGGCGTTCGCGCAGCCGGAGTTGGCGAGAATCGCGCGCAGGGCGCCGAGCTCGCAGCGCTCGCGGCTGAGCAGCACCGGCGCGGCCGGCGTCGCCGTGGCCGTAAAGCGCGCGGCGCTGACGGGGTGCTCGGCATCGCACACGAGCAGCCCGAGGTCGGGGTTGCCACTCGGCTTGATCCCGCAGGTCACGCCGGCGGCGCGGAAGCCCGCGGGCAGTCCGGCATCGGAGGCGAGCTCCCGCACGTGGGTGGGCGCGGGCGCCCAGCGCGACCCGAAGAACGGTCGCGGCGGGCCGGCCGAGCCGCGATCGCCGAACACGTCTTTGCCCGCGCTCACGCCAGGCCTCTCGTCTCGGGATAGCCGAACATCAGGTTGAGGTTCTGCACGGCCTGCGAGGACGTGCCCTTCCAGAGGTTGTCGATCGCGCCGAACGCGATCACCTTGCCGGTGTGCTCGTCGGCGGCCGCGAACACGCGGCAGTAGTTGGTCTCGCGCACCTCGAGCACCCCGGGCGGGCTGGCGACTAGCTCGACGAACGGCTCGTCGGCATACGCGGCTGTGTACATGTCGCTCAGCTCCGCGGCGGCGACGGGGCGCGTCGTGGTGACATAGCAGCTGGCCATCTCGCCCTGATCCAATGGCACCAGATGCGCCTGGAACTGGACCTTCAGCGCGCTCGCGTGTTCAGCGGATGCCGCGGCGGGACCGGCGGCGCTCAGCAGCGTCAGCTGCTCCTCGATCTCGGGCGTATGCCGGTGCGCGGCGACCTTGTAGGGAACGATGTTCTCGCCGGCGATCGAGAGGTGCGTGGTCTCGTCGAACACGCGCCCGGCGCCGGAGATGCCCTGCTTCGCGTCGATCACGACGTCGGCGATCACACCGGCGCGGGCGAGCGGCGCGAGCGCGAGCAGCGAGGCGGTCGGATAGCAGCCGGGATTGGCGACGATCGTCGCCCCGGCGATCCGCTCGCGGTGCAGCTCGGTCAACCCGTAGACGGCCTGCTCGAGCAGCTGCGGGCGCGGGTGCGTTCCGTACCACTGCTCGTAGCTCGCGAGCGAACGCAGGCGGAAGTCGGCGCTGAGATCGACCACGCGGATGCCGCGCTCGCGCAGCGCCGCGACGGTGGGGGCGGCGGCGGCGTGCGGATAGGCGACGATGGCGGCGTCGATGCCCTGCAGCCGCTCGACGTCGAGCGGCTCGAAGCTCAACGGCACGCGGTAGCGCGGATAGACATCCCGTAGCGCTCGGCCCAGCTCCGAGCGGCCGGTGACGGCGACGAGCTCGAAGTCGGGGTGGCGCCACAGGAGGTGCGCGGCGAGCGCGCCGGTGAAACCGGTGGCGCCGGCGACGATCAGCCGCGGCGCGTCTGCCGCCTTCGGCTGGGTGGACGGGCTAGGCACGCAGCTCGCCCCCCAACCGTTCGATCGCAGCGACGATCTTGGCCCGCACGGGCTCGATGTCCTCGTCGGTCAGCGTCCGCTCGAGCGCAGGTAACGACTGCGCGCGCGCGTGCGTGCGACGACCCTCTCCGACCTGCTCGCCGCTGTAGACGTCGAACACGCGAACGTCCTCGAGCATCGCGCCGGCGGCGCCGCGCACGCTCGCGAGCGCGTCCGCGGCGGCGACCGAGTCGGGCAGCGTCACCGCGAGATCCAGGCGCAGCGGCGGGAACGGGCCGAATGCGGCGAACTCGACGAGCGGCGCGGCCAGCGCGGCGAGCTCGCCGACGTCGATCGCGAACGCGGCCGTACGCGGCAGATCCCACGCGCCCGCGACGAGCGGGTGCAGCTCGCCGAGAAACCCCAACCGCACGAGCTGCTCGCCGGTGCCGCTGCCCGCACGCGCGAGGGCCGAGCCGCACGAGGGCCGTGCCGTCACCGTGGCGCCGCGGCCGGGGTGCAGGAAAGGCCACGTGACGGGCGCTACCGACCACGTCAGGCCGAAGCGATCGAGCAGCGCTTCGAGCAGGGCCTTGACGGCGAAGAAGTCGGCCTCGCGGTGCTCCCCGCGCCACGACCGCGGCTGCAGCGAGCCGCTCAGCAACACTCCAAGCGCGTGGTGTTCATCCGCGGGCAGCTCGCCGGATGCCTCGCCCGCGGCCGCACGGTACACGGTGCCGGACTCGAATATCGCGATCTCGGATCCGTTGCGCGAGACGTTGTGCCGAGCGGCGTCGAGCAATGAGCCGAGCAGCGTCGGGCGCATGATCGACTGTGCGTCCGACAGTGGGTTCTCGAGCGTCACGACACGGCGAAGCGCGTGGTCGGCCGGTAGCAGCAGGCGGTCGAGCAGCTCCGGATCGGTGAAGCTCCAGCCGACGATCTCGTGCAGGCCGCGGCCGACGATCGCGTCCTCGGCGGCGCGGCGCACGCGTTGGGCGTGCGTGAGCGTGCCGGCCGCGCCGCGCCGAGCGGGGAGCGTCGCCGGAAGGCGCTCGAGGCCGTCGATGCGCGCGACCTCCTCGATCAGGTCGATCTCGCGGGTCACGTCGTCGCGCCTGAGCGCCGGCACCGTCACCTCGAGACCACCCGCGCGCGCTTCGGTGTGGAAATCGAGCGCGCTCAGGATCTCCGCTTGACGCTCGGGCGCGACGGGCACGCCGAGGATCTCGCGCACGCGCGCCTCGCGCAGCCCCAGCTGCGCTCCGGCTGTGACCCGCTCGGCATCCTTCAGACCGACGTCGATCGTGCCGGCGGCGACGCTTGCCCCGCACAGGTCGAGCATCAGCTGTGTGGCGAGCGCCTGCGCGTGCATGCACTGCTCCGGCTGCAGTCCCTTCTCGAAGCGCCCGGATGCCTCGCTGCGCAACGCGAGCGCCCACGAGCTGCGGTGGATGTTGGGGCCATTCCAGGTGGCCGCCTCCATCAGCACGCGCGTCGTGTCGTCGTGCACCTCCGAGCGCGCGCCGCCCATCAGCCCCGCAATCGACGTCGGACCGTCGGCGTCCTCGATCAGGACCATCTCGGCGTCGAGCGTGCGCGTCTGCCCGTCGAGCGTCTGCACCCGCTCGCCGTCGCGCGCGCGACGCACGGTCAGGCGCGCGCCGGCGACGCGGTCGAGGTCGAATGCGTGCAACGGCTGCCCGGTCACCAGCATCGCGTAGTTGGTGATGTCGACGACGTTGTTGATCGGCCGCTGCCCGGCGGCCATCAGCCGCGCCTTCAGCCACGGCGGCGAGGGCGCGATCGTGACGTTCTCGAACACACGCGCGGTGAAGCGGGGACACACGTCCGGGCACTCGACGATCACCTCGACGCCGGAGACGGGACCGTCAGATCCGGGGTCCTCGCGCCACGGGGCCGCGGACAGCGGCGCGCCCGTCGCCGCGTGAAGCTCGCGCGCGACACCGTAGAAGCCGAGGCAGTCGGGCCGGTTGGGCGTGATCTCGAGCTCGAGCACCTCGGCTGAGATCGCAAGCAACTGCTCCAGCGGCGTGCCCGGCGCGAGCGCGGGCTCCGAGGACGATGGCTCATCGAGCGCCTGGCCGCCTGTGCCTTCCTGTGAGTCGAGCACCATGATGCCGTTTGAGCCGACGCTGATCTCGAGCTCGGCCTCCGACAGGATCATGCCTTCGGAGACGATGCCGCGCAGCTTCGCCTGCTTGAGCTTGGTGCCGTCGGGCATCACCGCGCCGGGCCGCGCGACCGCGACGGTCTGGCCAGCGGCGACGTTCGGCGCGCCGCAGACGATCGTCGCAGGGGTCAGCTCGCCGGCGCCGAGGTCAACCGTGCACACCTTCAGCCGGTCGGCGTCGGGATGAGCCTCGGCGCTGAGCACACGTCCGACGACGAACCCGTGCGCCGAGCGCACGCCGTGGTGGTGGATCGCCTCGACCTTCGTGCCGGTCATCGTCAGCCGCTCCTCGATCGCGCTCGCCGCGAGCGGCGGGTCGCAGTATTCGCGCAGCCACGGCAGCGGCACCCTCATGCGAACTGCTCCAGGAAGCGCAGATCGTTCTCGTAGTAGAGGCGCAGGTCGGGGATGCCGTGCTTGAGCATCGCGATCCGCTCGACGCCCATGCCCCAGGCGAAGCCCTGCACCCTCTCGGGGTCGTAGCCGGGTGCGTTAGCCACGGTGGTGGGCACGTAGGAGTAGACGTTGGGGTCCACCTCCCCCGCGCCGAGGATCTCCAGCCAGCCCTCGCCCTTGCAGAGCGGACAACGGGAGCCGTCGCGCAGAAAGCCGCTGCCGGAGCAGTTAAAACAGGAGACGTCGACCTCCACGGAAGGCTCGGTGAAGGGGAAGAAGTGCGGGCGCAGCCTGACGTCTCGCGCGTCGCCGAAGACCGCCTGAGCGAACGCGAGCAGCGTCCCCTTGAGGTCGGCGAGGGTGATGTCCTCGTCGACCGCGAGGCCCTCGATCTGATGAAACTGGGGTGTGTGAGTCGCGTCGAGGTCGCGCCTGTAGACGCGACCGGGGATGACGACGTACAGCGGCGGCGGGTGGGCCTCCATCGCGCGTACCTGCATCGGCGAGGTGTGGGTGCGCAGGACCTGGTGCTCGGTGACGTAAAACGTGTCCGTGCGTGCTCTCGCGGGGTGCGTGGGGCTGTGGTTGAGCGCGTCGAAGTTGTAGTGGACCGTCTCGATCTCGGGCCCCTCCATGACGGTGAAGCCGAGCCCGAGGAAGATGTCTTCGAGCTCGCGGCGCGTGGCGCTGAGCACGTGCAGGTGGCCGATCGACTGTGGTGGAGCACCGGGGAGCGTGACG
>JASLHP010000435.1 GCA_030149625.1 Solirubrobacteraceae bacterium | reverse complement strand
TGCCCGTCGTGCGAGCAGATCAGCTCGACCTCGTCGCCGTGGCGGAGCGCCAGCTCGCGCAGCCGTTCCTGGTTCTCGTGGCGCGCCTTGCCGTCCGTCTGGTTGAGGTTCTGGAAGAAGCGCAGGCCCGGCGGGCAGTGCGGCGGCGTCTGCACCTCGCCGTGGTGGAAGAAGGCGTCACCGCAGTGCAGCAGCCAACCCTCGCCCCGGCGAACCGCCACGCCGGTGTGCCCGAGCGTGTGGCCGGGGAGCGGGATCAGCAGGATCTCCTCGTCAGCACCCGGCAGGATCCGCACCGAGCGAAAGCCCATCCATTCGTCGCCACCGGTCTCGTGCTCGACCCAGCGCGGGCCGTGCAGCCAATGCGCCGGGATGTACCGCGTCCGCGAGCGCCAGTCGGGCGAGAGCGCGGCCGCGAGCTCTCTGCCGAGCAGGTGGACCTCCGCCTGAGGGAAGTCGGGCAGGCCGCCGGAGTGGTCGAGGTCGAGATGGGTCGCGACGATGTGCCTCACGTCCTCAGGCTGGAAGCCTCGCGCGAGCACCTGCGCGTGCGCCGTCTCGGACGCGATCAGCTGCGGGCTGACGGCCGAGTTGAAGAAGCGGCCGAGCTGCGCCCCGTTGGCGACGTCGCCTCGTCCGAAGCCGGTGTCGACCAACACGAGCCCCTCCGCGCCTTCGATCAGGAGCACGTGGCAGACCGACCGGTAGCGCTCGAGCACGCCGCCCTCGCCCGTGAAGAAGCGGGCGCCGCGCGGGCACATCGTGCCGCAGTTGAGGTGGTGGATCGCTTGCGGAGAGACGTTCATGCGCTGACACCCTAACGGCGGTTAGCATCCGGCGGGATGGAGGGGAGCGCGGACATCGGCGTGCGCTGCGGCGGCAGCGAAGCGAGCTATCTGGAGCTGTTCGGCGCGGCGCTGCGCGCGAGCAGCGGTCTCGCGTCGCTCGGCGTCGGCGCGGGCGACCGCGTGGCCCTGCTGCTGCGCAACTCCCTCGAGTTCCTGCAGGCCTCGATCGCGACGGTGCCGCTCGGCGCGAACGCGGTCCCGATCAACTGGCACTGGCGTGGCGATGAGATCGCGCACGTGCTCTCCGACAGCGGCGCGAAGGCGCTCGTCCTGCACGCCGACCTGTGGCCCGCGCTGAAGGGCCACGTCCCGGAGGGCGTGGCGCTCGTGAGCGTCGGCGATGGAGAGGTGCCCGGCGCGATTCGCTGGGAGGACTGGATCGCGGAGCTGGAGCCGTGGCAGGAGGCGCCCGAAGCCGCACCGGTCTCGATCATCTACACCTCGGGCACGACCGGCAAGCCGAAGGGCGTGGTGCGCGAGCAGGCCAGCGAGGAGAAACGCGAGGAAACGCGCGCCATGCTCGCCGAGGTGTTCCAGCTCGGCGAGGGCGAGCGGACGCTGATCCCGGCGCCGATGTACCACACGGCACCGAACGTCTACGCGCTCGCGTGCGCGCTGCTCGGGATGGACATGACGATCATGGAGCGCTTCGATCCAGAGGAGTTCCTGCGCATCGTGCAGGAGCGCAGGGTGAGCGTCGTGCAGATGGTGCCGACGATGTTCGTCCGGCTGCTCGCCCTGCCACGCGAGGTGCGCGAGTCCTACGACGTCTCCTCGCTGCGCTGGGTCGTCCACGCAGCCGCGCCGTGCCCACCGGATGTCAAGCGCCAGATGATCGACTGGCTCGGGCCGATCGTCGCCGAGTACTACGGCGGTACCGAGACCGGCCCGGTCACCTACTGCACGAGCGAGGAATGGCTCGCCCACCCCGGCACCGTCGGGCGCCCGCTGGCGAACGCGCGCGTGCGTGTGCTCGGCGACGACGGCGAGGAGCTGCCGGCGGGCGAGTCGGGCGAGGTCTACGTGTGGCTCGACGCGTTCCCCAACTTCACCTACGAGGGCGACGAGGAGAAGCGCCGCTCGATCGAGCGCGACGGGCTCGTCAGCGTCGGCGACATCGGCTACCTCGACGAGGAGGGCTTCCTCTACCTGAACGACCGCCGCTCGTACATGGTGATCAGCGGCGGGGTGAACATCTACCCCGCGGAGATCGAGGCGTGCCTGCTCGCGCTCGAGGGCGTGCGCGACTGCGCCGTGTTCGGGATCCCCGACCAGGAGTTCGGCGAGGCGCTCGCCGCCCACGTCGAACTCGACGAGGGCTCATCGCTGGGCGAGGAGGACGTGCGCGCGCACGTGCGCACCGGCCTGGCCTCCTACAAGACGCCGAAGGTGGTCGTCTTCGAGGAGGCGCTGCCGCGCGAGGACTCCGGCAAGATCTTCAAGCGCCGCCTGCGCGAGCCCTACTGGTCCGGCCTGGAGCGGGCGATATGAGCGCGGCGATGCCGCCGGCACGCCGCGTGCCGGTGGGCGAGGGGATCGAGCTGAACGTCTACGAGGCCGGCAGCGGTCCCGCGGTCGTCCTGTGCCACGGCTTCCCGGAGCTGGCGTTCTCCTGGCGCCATCAGATCGCGCCGCTCGCCGAGGCCGGCTACCGCGTGATCGTGCCCGACATGCGCGGCTACGGCGGCTCCTCGGCCCCTGAAGAGATCGAGGCCTATGACGGCCCGTCGCTGCGCGCGGACATGATCGGCCTGCTCGACGCGCTGGACGAGGAGAGCGCGATCTTCGTCGGTCACGACTGGGGAGCGTTCGTCGTGTGGGGGATGGCGTGGATCAACCCGGAGCGCGTGCGCGCGGTCGCCGGGCTGAGCGTGCCGTTCGTGCCGCGCGCCCCGGCTCCGCCGATCGAGATCATGCGCGCGAACATCGGCGAGGACTTCTACATCGTGTGGTTCCAGCAGCCCGGCGTCGCCGACGCGGCGCTGGGCGGCGACGTCCGCCGCACGCTCACGACCTCGCGGCAGTGGACGGCGGACTGGGCCGAGGAGGAGGGCGCCAATCCGAAACGGCCGGAGTGGCTCTCCGAGGAGGAGCTGCAGGTCTACATCGACGCGTTCGAGCGCACCGGTTTCACCGGCGGGCTGAACTGGTACCGCAACATCGACCGCAACTGGGAGCTGACCGCCGAGTACGACGATCGCCGCGTCGAGCCACCCGCGATGTTCCTCACCGGCGAGCTGGATCTGGTGCGCAAGTTCATGCCGGCAGAGGCGATGGACGGCTGGGTCACAGACCTGCGCAGGAGCGTGATCGTGCCGGGCGCGGGCCACTGGGTCCAGCAGCAGGCGCCGGAGGCGGTCAACGGCGAGCTGCTCGGCTTCCTCGCCGCGCTCTGGCTGATGCCGGCCGCGGCGCCGGCGAGCACGCATGCTCCGGCGCCTCCGACGGCGGCGATCCTGTTGCGCTTCTGCATGTCGATCTCCTTTTCGCTTGACGGCAGGGCGTCGCGCCCCACGGCA
>JASLHP010000275.1 GCA_030149625.1 Solirubrobacteraceae bacterium | reverse complement strand
TAGATTGACTGGTCAGTCAATGCCGGGAAGCATACGCTGCGGGTCTCCCGAGCGCTTCATCGCCGGGCGCGGCATGTTCCATCACCGCCGCCCGCTGAAGCGCTGGCGCTGGGTGGGCGTTTTTTCTGAGGATCTGATGGTTTGCGCTGCGGACGTCCGCATCGGGCCGGGGAGACAGACGTTCTGGGCCTTCCACGCGCCGGGTGCGCAGGCGTTACGCGAGCGCACGCGGCTGCTGCCGAGGCGCGGAGAGCTGGAGCTCGGCGCGGGCCGGCTGCGGATCGAGGACCGCGGTGTGCGCCTCGAGCTCGACCTGGCCGAAGAAGACGGCATCGAGTCGCGCTGCCCGAACGGGCGCTCGGAGTCCTGGACGCGCAAGCAGGCCGGCATCGCAGCGCGGGGCACGCTCTCGCTCGACGGCGGCGCGCCGCGGCCGATCGAGGCGCGCGCCGTGATCGACGATTCGGCCGGCTGGCACGAGCGCGTCACCGAGTGGCGCTGGAGCGCAGGCGTGGGCGAGGGCAGCGACGGCACGCCGCTCGCGTGGAACCTCGTCGCCGGGATCAACGACCCCGAGCAGGGCAGCGAGCGCGCCGTGTGGGTCGGCGGGGTCCCGAACGAGGTCGCACCAGTCGACTTCGCCGCCGACCTCGGCACGATCCGCAGCGAGGACGGCTCCGAGCTCCGCTTCGTGGCGGAGGCCGAGCGCGCGCGCAGCGAGAACCTGCTGCTCGTCAGCTCGGAGTACCGGGCGCCGTTCGGGACCTTCACGGGCGCGCTGCCCGGCGGCATCGAGCTGGCTTCGGGGCGCGGCGTGATGGAGCACCACCGCGCGCGCTGGTAGCTCGCCTGCTTCCTACGACGAGCGCTGCCGCCCCAGCTCGGCCAGCAGCAGCTTGGAGTGCATCGCGCCGATCAGCTCGCGCAGGGGCTCGGTCCCCGCGGCGATGATCTCCATCGCGCGCTCGACCTCGACCTCGCCGGCGAGACGCTCCAGCAGCGCCCGCACCTCCTCCTGGACGAGCGGCTCCAGCGCGTCGCGGTAGCGCAGTGTGTCGTAGACGGTGAAGCCGAGCGCCTCCTCGTAGCCCCCCGCGCGGAAGCTCGCGATCGCCTCGATGATCTCGACGTCGTCGCGGTCGTAGCCGCGCGCGTTCGGTGTGAGGACGCCGATGTCGGCGAGCCGGTCGAGCACCTCCGCCGGCACGCCATAGCGCTCGGCGGCGGCGCGGCGCGAGACCCGCCCGCGGCCCTCGGCGCTCGCGAGCGCGCGCTCGATGATGCGGTCCTCCAACTCCACGAGCGCGCGCACGCGCTCGGGGTCCTCGCGCAGGGCGCCGCGGATCACGCGCAGCGGCATGAACCGCTCCTCCTGCAGCCGCTTGATCAGCGCGATCCGCTCGACGTAGTCGGGCGGGTAGTAGGCCATGTTGCGGCTCGTGCGCACGATGTCGGCGCCGTCGCCGAGCAGCCCCTCGCGCAGGTAGTAGCGGATCGTGCCGGGGCTGACGCCCGAGCGCTCCGCCAGCTCGCTCATCTTCAGCAGCTCGCGCGCAGGTGCCTGCCCTCCGCCGTCGGAGGCGGAGCCGCCGCGGCGGCTCGCGGCGGCGGCGTTCGCGCTCGCCGCCACCCGGCTCACGCCCTCAGCGTCGTGCCGTGCTGGGCCTCGGCGGGACCCGCCGCCGCGCCGCCCGCGAGCAGCTCGGCGATCTCGGGCTCGGAGTAGCCGGTTTCGGCCAGCACCTGCTCGGTGTGCTCGCCGAGCGCAGGACCCGGGAGCCGGTCGTGCTCGCCGGGCGTGCGGTCGAGCTTGACGGGGATGCCGAGCTGGCGCACGGGCGCCTCGGCGCCGGGCTGGTCGAGCTCGACCACCATGCGCCGCGCCCGCACGAGCTCGGAGTCGAGCGCCTCGTCGAGCTCCAGCAGGGGCTCCAGGCAGCAGTCGTGTTCGCGCGCGAAGCTCTCCCACTGATCGCGCGTGCGGCCCTTGAAGATCTCGGCGACCTCTTTGTGCGCGTCCGAGCCGGGGCGCTCGAACTGCTTCTCGATCAGGTCCTCGCGCCCCACGCCACGGCACCACGCCTGCCAGAACTTCGGCTCCAGCGCGCCGAGCGAGACCCAGCCGTCGGCGCACTCGTAGGGGCGGTAGCAGACGAGCGCGCCCGCGAGCGGGAGATCGCCGCGCCGCGGCACGCTGCCGTCGGCGAAGTAGGTCGCCGCCACCATCGCCAGCCACGAGAGGGCTCCGTCGGCCATCGAGACGTCGACCATCTGGCCGGCGCCCGATCCCGGACGGGACGCGCTGCCGTCGCGCTCGCGCAGGGCGGCCATGATCCCGAAGGCGGCCATCAGCGCGCCGCCGCCGAGGTCGGCGATCTGTCCCGCGGCTTGGACCGGCGCCCCGCCGCGCTCGCCGGTGAGGCCGAGCAGCCCGATCAGGCCGAGGTAGTTCATGTCGTGCCCGGAGGCGTCCCGTTTCGGCCCGTCCTGGCCGTAGCCGGAGATCGCGCAGTAGACGATCGCGGGGTTGACCTCGCGCATGCGCTCGTATCCGACGCCGAGCCGGTCCAGCACGCCGGGTCGGAAGGACTCGAGCACGACGTCGTATTCGCGGACCAGCGCCAGCAGCGCCTCGCGTCCGCGCTCGTGCTTGAGGTCGATGCGGATCGAGCGCTTGTTGCGGTTCAACGAGAGAAAGAGCGCCGACTTCGAGCTGTCCTCGGCCCCCTCGACGTAGGGCGGGGACCAGCGGATGTAGTCGCCCATGCCGGTGTCCTCGACCTTCAGGACCTCCGCGCCGAGGTCGGCGAGCAGCAGCGAGCAGAAGCCTCCGGGCAGCAGGCGCGAGAGGTCGAGGACGCGGATGCCCGCGAGCGGAAGACTCGATCGCGCGCTCGCCACGTCAGGCGTCGGGATCGGGAATGTTCAACAGCGCGCGCGCCTCCTGTACCGTGGCGGGCCGCCGCCCGACGTCCTCGGCCATCT
>JASLHP010000427.1 GCA_030149625.1 Solirubrobacteraceae bacterium | reverse complement strand
GCGGCTACGAGCGCTGCGTCGTCTCGCCCGGTCCCTGCACGCCGAACGAGGCCGGGATCTCCCTGGAGCTCGTGCGGCGCTTTCCGGAGCACGGCATCCCGACGCTCGGCGTCTGTCTCGGCCACCAGTCCCTCGCGCAGGCGTTCGGCGGCCGCTGGAAGCTGCACCTCCCGGTGCACGGCAAGGCGACGAGCATCGAGCACGACGGACGCACGATCTTTCGCGGACTGTCCTCGCCGCTGACAGTCGGGCGCTATCACTCGCTCGTGGTCGACGCAGACTTGCCGGAGTGCCTCGAAGAGACCGCGCGTGGAGATGGTGTCGTGATGGGCGTGCGCCACCGCGAGCTGCCCGCCGAGGGCGTTCAGTTCCACCCCGAGTCCGTCCTCACCGAGCAGGGCCGCGAGCTGCTCGCCAACTTTCTCGAGAGCTGATGCCGAACGCGATCCTGACCCGCGCGATCGACGCGCTCGCGTCGCGAACGGATCTGAGCGAGGACCAGACGGCTGAGGTGCTCGCGGAGATCATGCACGGCGACGTCTCGGAGATACAGATCGCCGGATTCCTGATCGCGCTGCGCACGAAGGGCGAGACGGTCGAGGAGCTGGCGGGGCTCGCGCGCACGATGAGGATGCTGGCGGCGCGTGTTCCGAGCCGGCGCGCCGATCTGCTCGACACTGCCGGCACGGGTGGGGGGCGCAGCAGCTTCAACGTCTCCACGACAGCCGCGCTGATCGCGGCGGGAGCTGGTTGCGCGGTCGCGAAGCACGGTAATCGCTCAGCCACGAGCCGCTCGGGATCGGCCGACGTCCTGGAGGCGCTGGGGGCGCGCATCGACCTTGGCCCGGAGGCGGTCGCCGCCTGTATCGATGAGGCCGGCTTCGGCTTCATGTTCGCGCCGGCACACCATCAGGCGACACGCTTCGTAGTCCCGGTTCGGCACGAGTTGGCGGTGCGTACGATCTTCAACCTCCTCGGGCCGCTGACGAACCCCGCCGGCGCCTCACGCCAGCTGATCGGCGTCTCGGACGCGGGCTTCCAGGCGAGGATGGCCGGCGCGCTCGCGAGGCTGGGCGTCGAGCGCGCGCTGGTGGTCTGCGGCGAGGACGGCCTCGACGAGGTCTCCGCGAGCGCCGCCACGAAAGTGGTCGAGGTCAACGGGGATGAGATCGCGCAGTACGTGATCGCGCCCCAGCAGGTGGGCATGCCGGAGGCCTCGGACTCCGCGCGCGGTCCCGAGGGCGGCACGCCCGCCGAGAACGCGCGGGTGACGCGCGCGATTCTCGACGGCGGCATCGACGCGGGCGGCACGCGGCCCGCGGGCGAGGCGCTCGCGCTGATCAACGCCGGCGCCGCGATCTACGCGGCTGGCAGGGTGGACTCGATCGCCGAGGGGGTGGATGCCGCGCGCGCCGCGCTCGCCGGCGGAGGCGCGGCGCGAGCACTCGAGGCGTACGTCCGCGCCAGCAACGCGCATGCGCCTCAGAGGACGGCGCGATGAGCCGCGGCGCGGCTACGGTGCTCGAGCGCATCCTCGAGCAGACGCGCGAGCAGCTCGAGCGGCGCAAGCGCGAGCGGCCACTCGACGGCGCCTCGCTCGTCGATGCGCGCGTGTCCACCGGCAGACGCGGCTTCCGGGAGGCGCTCGACCGTGAGGGCATCGGTGTGATCGCGGAGTTCAAGCGCCGCTCGCCGTCGGCTGGTGAGCTGCGCGCGCAGCCGGACCTGGCCGAGATCGTGGGCGCCTACGAGCTCGGCGGAGCGGTCGCCGTGTCCGTGCTGACCGAGGGCCCCAACTTCGAAGGCGCGCTCGAGGATCTGCGCGCGGCGCGGTCGGCCTGCGGGCTGCCGCTGCTGCGCAAGGACTTCATCGTCGATCGCTATCAGCTGTACGAGGCTGTGACGGCGGGCGCGGACGCGGTGCTGCTGATCGTCGCCGCGCTCGAGGCGCACGAGCTCGCGGCGCTCCATGAGCAGGCGCGCGCGCTCGATCTCGACGTGCTCGTCGAGGTGCACGACATCGAGGAGCTGCGCGTAGCGCTGGCGATCGGCGCTGAGATCGTCGGGATCAACAACCGCGACCTGCGCGATTTCGGCGTCGACGTGGGGCGCACCGAGGCGCTGATGGGCGGCGTTCCAAGCGGGGTGACGGTCGTCTCAGAGTCGGGCATCGGGTACCCGCGGCAGCTGTCGCGGTTGCGCGAGCTCGGTGTCGAGGCGGTGCTGGTAGGCGAGTCGCTGATGCGCGCGGCGGACCCCGCGGCCGCCCTCGGAGCGCTGATCGCGCAGCCGACCGCTACCGACGTGCGGGCGCCTTGACGTGCGGGCGCCTTGAGGGGGGCGCCTTGACGGGCGGGCGTCTTGAGGTGCCGCGCCGCGGTGCCGCGCCGACGTGCCGCGCCGAGGTGCCGCGCCGAGGTGCCGCGCCGACGTGCCGCGCCGACGTGCGCGCGTCGCGACGTGCGGGCCTGAGATGATTTAGCCGGTCCCGCGCAAAGCTTTAGATGGCGTTGATCGCCGCAGTGCATCCTCATTCGCAATGAAACGCATGTTCGTAATCCCGTTCGTGTCCGCCCTCGTGGGCGGCGGCGTGGTCGTGGCCGTGGTCGCCGCGGCCGGGGACCTCGGCGGAAGCACGAAGACGGTTGTCACGACTGTCGAATCCGCGGCGCCGGCGGCGCCGTCGAACGCGTCGCAGCGCAGCAGCGGGCTCACCCCGCACGAAGCTTATGTGCGCGACGCTCCCGGTGTGGCGTTCGTGACCTCGACGGTGGTGCAGAAATCCGAATCCTCGCCGTTCAACCTGTTCGGCGAACAGAGCGAGCGACAGGGAACGGCGACGGGGTCTGGCATCGTGATCGACGCCAACGGCACGATCCTGACGAACTACCACGTCGTCGAGAACGCCGTGAAGGTCACGGTCAGCTTCGAAAAAGGCCAGTCCGTGGAAGCACAGGTCGTCGGCAAGGACCCCTCCAATGACCTTGCGATCCTGCACATATCGACCGATGGGCTGACGTTGCACCCGCTGCGCCTGGGCGATTCCAGCGCGGTACAGGTCGGCGACCCCGTGTACGCGATCGGCAACCCGTTCGACCTCGAACGGACGCTCACGACAGGTGTGATCTCGGCGCTGCAGCGTCAGATAACGGCCCCCAACGGCTTCACGATCGACAACGTCCTGCAGACGGACGCGCCGATCAACCCCGGCAACTCGGGTGGCCCGCTGCTCAACGTCGAGGGCGAAGTGATCGGCATCAACTCGCAGATCGAGACGGGCGGCAGCGGCGACGGCAGCGTCGGCATCGGCTTCTCGATCCCGATCAACACGGCGAAGTCCGAGATCGCCGAGCTCGAGAAAGGCGGGACGGTGCGCGGCGCCTACCTGGGCCTGACCTCGCTGACGATCGACGGGTCGCTCTCGGCACTCAACCTGCCGGTCAAGGCGGGGGCGCTCGTGCAGAACGTCGAGAAGGGGACGGCTGCCGAAAAGGCTGGCATCAAAGGCGGCTCGGTGAGCACGACGACCGAAGACGGGCAGGTCGCGGTGGGTGGCGACGTCATCGTCAAGGTCGACGGCAAACCGGTGGCCAGCTCTGAAGATCTCGCCAACGACATCGAGGAAAAGAAACCGGGAGACAAGGTCCCGATCGAACTGCTCCGTGCCAACGGCAAAGGCGGCTACGAACACAAGACGGTCACCGCCACGCTCGGTCAGCGCCCGAACTCGGTCGAAAACCCGAACACACCCGAAGGCTGAGCGCCGCGACGGACGCCCCGCGCTATACCGTGGGTGACATGTCAGACGTCCCCCGCGTGAAGATCTGTGGCATCACGAACCTGCCCGACGCCGAGTTGGCCGTCGAGCTGGGCGCGTGGGCGCTCGGCATGATCTTCTACGAGGGCTCTCCCCGCCAGTGCTCGCCGCTCGCGGCACAGGAGATCGCGGCGCGTCTGCGCCGTCGCGTGGAGCTGTGCGGCGTGTTCGTAAACGCGCCGCTGGAGCGGATCGTGCGCGACAGCGAGCAGCTGGGGCTGAGCCTCGTGCAGTTGCACGGCGACGAGGGCCCGTCGTTCTGTGCCGAGGTCGCTCGCCGCACGGGGGCGCGCATCGTCAAGGCCGCACAGGTGTCGGGGTCGGGCGACGTGCGCGACCTCGAGCGCTTCCACAGCGACTTTCACCTGCTCGATGCGCGCGCGAAGGCCACAGAGCGCCAGGGGATGCGCGGCGGCACGGGCGAGACGTTCGATTGGGGGCTCGTGCGGGAGCGGCGCTCGCGGGTTCCGCTGATCCTGAGCGGCGGGCTCACCGACGCGAACGTCGCCGGCGCGGTGGACGTGGTGCTGCCGTTCGCGGTGGACAGCGCCAGCGGCACGGAGGCGGCGCCCGGGCACAAGGATCCGCGGCGACTGCGTGCGTTCTTTCAGGCGCTCGAGCGACCGTGTGTCGAGCCCGCGACGGTCGGGCAGCCGGCGTGAGCGCGCCGGTCGGCGAGCAGGCGCTGGAGCATCGGTTCGGAGACTACGGCGGGCAGTTCGTGCCCGAGACGCTGATGCCGGCGCTGGGCGAGCTCGAGCAGGCGTGGCTCGCGGCGCGCGAGGATCCTGCCTACCGCGCCGAGCTGAGCGGGCTGCTGCGGGACTTCGCGGGGCGCCCGACGTCGCTGTACCGCGCGCGCCGGCTGTCCGAGCGGGTGGGGCATCCGGTGTACCTGAAGCGCGAGGATCTCAACCACACCGGCTCGCACAAGCTCAACAACGCGCTCGGACAGGCGCTGTTGGCGCGGCGCATGGGCAAGCGGCGGATCATCGCCGAGACCGGCGCGGGCCAGCACGGCGTGGCGACGGCGACCGTGTGCGCGCTGCTGGAGCTCGAATGCGTGGTCTACATGGGCGTCGAGGACACGCGTAGGCAGCGGCCGAACGTGCAGCGGATGGAACTGCTGGGGGCGCGTGTGGAGCCGGTCGACGCGGGTGCGAAGACGTTGAAGGAGGCGACCTCGGCGGCGATCCGCGACTGGGTCACGAACGTGCAGAGCACGCACTACGTGATCGGCTCGGTCGTCGGCCCGGCGCCGTATCCGGCGCTCGTGCGCGACCTGCAGCGGGTGATCGGCGACGAGGCGCGCGCGCAGATGCTCGAGCGCGAGGGGCGGCTGCCGGCACGTGTGGTGGCGTGCGTGGGCGGCGGCTCCAACGCGATGGGGATCTTCGCCGCGTTCATCCCTGACGAGCAGGTCG
>JASLHP010000413.1 GCA_030149625.1 Solirubrobacteraceae bacterium | reverse complement strand
CAGGATCACGGCAGCCCCCGGGAGCGCCTGCGCAGCGAGCTGCAGCAGGCGAGCGCGCTGCTGGAGGAGCTGGCGCGCGCGGGCGTCGACTACGGCGAGGTGACGGACACGCTCGAGCGCGAGGGCGTCGAGAAGTTCTCCGCGTCCTTCGAACAGCTACTGCAGTCGCTGGGCGCCAAGCAACGCTCGCTCGCGCCGGCTTAGAAGTAGGGCATCGGCACGAGCACCCGGATCGTCAGCGGTCCCGAGGGGAACGCCTTCGCGTGGACCGTGAACACGCCGTAGGAGCGGCCGTCGTAACGGTAGGAGCCGCTGGCGGGCACAGTCGCGAGCGCCGGTCCCGGCATTGGGCCGAGGCTGTCCTTGACGAGCCGCGGGGCACCCTGGCCGAGATCCATGTACATGAGCACGTCCAGGCCCGCCAAGCGGCGGGTCAGCCGCAGGTAGCCTTCGTCGTCCTGGATCGAGAGCACGAAGCTGCCGATCGTGTGACCGCCGAGGCGCAGTGGGGCGTGCACGGGCGCGAGCACGTACGGCCCGCCGACGTCGGAGAGCAGCTGCCCGCCGGCGCTGACGCGCAGCCGCACGATGTGCTCGTTGAGCAACGTCTTGATCGCGGCTTCGGCGCCCGCCGGTTCGCGGCGGGCGACCGCTTCCAATAGCGGCCGGTTGCGCTGGACGCGACGCACCTGCTTGCCCGCGCTCGACCCCGTCTCACCCGTGTAGATCAGCTCGGCGACGCGTCGCAGCGTCCGCACGATCGTGTCGCGGCGTGTGTGGCCACACAGCGCGGGCATCGCGCCGGTGGGCATCAACAGGTAGACCCGTAGCGCGCCCGACGGGTAGGCCTGCGCCGGAAACGAGGTGTAGCTGTACCCGACGTGCGCGAGCGTCAGCGAGCCTTCCTCTTGGAGCGGCCCTGCGCCGAGAGCGCTGGCGGCGTAGGCGCTGTGGCCAACGAGTGCGATGGCGCCGCCGGCGGCTCGCAGTGCGACCAGGCCCTGTGTGATTCCTTCGCCCTCGATCAAGAATCCGTTGTCGGCCCAGACGCTCGCGAGATAGCTGGCGATCGGCGTGCCGCTTGCGCCTGTGATCGCTCCGTGCAAGGGAGCGATCGCGGCACCGCCGAGCGAGACGAAGGGCCGTCCGTCGCGCCTGATGCTGAGATTGGTCATGTGGCCCGTCGCGAGCAGCGCGTGAGCGGCGGCGAGCGCGGCCTGGCGATCGCCGCTTTCGACCGCCGCCCGCAGCGGCGCCGAGTGCGCGATCAGGTACTCGGCGCTGCCGATCCGTTCGCCGTGGACTCCCTCACGGTAGACGCGCTGGAGCACGCTGGAGAGGGTGTCGAGCACGACCGCTGCGCACTGGCGCCGCGGCGGGGCCGGATCGGAGCTGGCGGCGGCGGGCGCGGATGTCGCCTGGTTGTTCGAGCCGCAGGCCGAGAGCCCGACGCAGAGCGTCACCGCGAGCATCGACAGCGCGCACCAGGCATGCGCGGCGCGGCCTCGTCTGAGTGACGTTCTGCCAGCAAATGAAGCTTTTTTCACGCGCGGTACGATCGCCGCGAATACTAAGCGCGGGGTAATCGCGAGATGAGCTCGCTCACATCGGCCCGCGCGCGGCAGGCTCCGCGGGCGGGCTTGGTCGAGTAACGTCGTATTCGTGCCGCTCGCACTGATCACCGGCGCATCGACGGGCATCGGCCGTGCGACCGCGCTGCGTCTCGCCGCGAGCGGCTGGACGGTGCTCGCGGGCGTGCGCGATCCCGCGGCTGGCGAGCGGCTCCTCGCGGATGCGGCCACTCCGGGCGCGGGCGACGCGGGTGGTGGTGTGATCGCGCTGACGCTCGACGTCACGGACTCGGCGCATGTCGCGCAGGCGCGCGAGCGCGTCGCGGAGGTCGCGGGCGCTGGCTCGGCTTCGCGCGGCGGCCTCGACGCGCTCGTCAACAACGCCGGCATCGGTGTCGGCGGTCCGCTGGAGCTGGTCTCGGCCGATGACCTGCGCAGGCAGTTCGACGTCAACGTGTTGGCGCAGGTGGCCGTCACGCAGACGCTATTGCCGGCGTTGCGCCGTGCGCGCGGGCGAATCGTGTTCGTGTCCTCGATCGGTGGGCGCGTGTCGATGCCGTTCACCGCGCCGTATGCGGCGTCCAAGCACGCGATCGAGGCATTTGGCGACGCGTTGCGCGTGGAGCTGCGCAGCTCGGGCGTGAAAGTCGCGCTAGTGGAGCCGGGGTCGGTAGCGACCCCGATCTGGGACAAGAGCCGCGCGGAGGCCGAGCGCGTCGTGATTCCCGCGGAGCTGCAGGATGCCTACGGGCGAATCCCGGCGGCCATGGGCAAGGTGCTCGAAGACACCGCGCGTCGCGGCGTGCCCCCCGAGCAGGTTGCCGACGCGATCGAGCGCGCGCTGACCGCGCCGCGCATGAAGGCTCGCTACCTCGTTGGCAAAGATGCGCGGGCGATGCTGATCGCCAAGCGCGTGCTGCCGGACCTCGTGTTCGACAGGGTTGCGCGGCGCGCCCTCGGCGTGTGAGCTCCGGCGCGGTGGACTTCGAGACGATCTCCTCTGGCGGACGGCGGCACGTCGTCTCGACTGCGGGTGAAGGCCCAGACGTCGTGCTCCTGCACGGCTTCCCGGACACGCCGTACTCCTGGACGGGGATCCGGGAGGCGCTCGTGAGCGCCGGCTGGCGCGTGACGGTGCCGTGGCTGCGTGGCTATCGCGAGGAGACGGTCGTCGCCGGGCGCCGTTACGACCCGGAGACGCTCGGGCACGACGGGCTGGAGCTGCTCGATGCGATTGGTGCGTCGAGCGCTGTGCTCGTGGGTCACGATTGGGGGGCGCTGGTCGCGTACGCGGCGGCCGCGATCGCGCCGCAGCGGATTCGGGCGATCGCGACCGCCGGCATTCCGCACCCGGCGGTGCTCGAGCGCACGCCGTCCGCGTTCTGGTCGGTGCGTCACTTCCTGGGGCTGAAGCTCCCGTGGGCGCAGCGCGTGTGCCGTCGTAACGACTTTGCCTACCTGGATCGGCTCTATCGGCGGTGGTCGCCGAGCTGGTCGGGTCCCGAGCGCGAGGAGACCCTGAGCCGCGCCAAGCAGGCGCTGGCAACGCCGGCGGCGCTCGCGGGTGCGCTCGGCTATTACCGTCACCTGCCGCTTGGCAGAGCTCCCGCGGTGACCGCGCGCGTTCCACAGGTGCAGGGACTGGTAATCGGAGGAACCCAGGATCTCGCGGAGGCTGGTCTCTTCACCCGCACCGCGGAGCTGCTCGCGCAGCCGAGTCGCGCGCTGATCGTCGAGGGCGCCGGGCACTGGCCACACAGAGAGAACGCCGCGCTGGTCGTACCCGAGCTGATCGAGTTCCTGAAGCAGTTTGCGGTTTAGCGCGGGCCAGCGGTGTGGATGGCCGTTGTGTCGGCGCCGCGTGCGTTTGTGCCGCCCCGCCCGCGGCTAGGGCGTCGGCGGCGGATACACGGCAAGCCACGCGAACAGGCTGGTGGTGGCGGCTTGCGTCTGCAGCATCCCTGGTTCAGCGTCGACCGAGGGCAGCGTTTCGCCGTTCCACGACAGCAGATAGAGCCCTTCGCCGTTGGCCGCGCGCGACTGTGCGGCATGCGCGTTCGCGACAGCGAGCTGGTACAGCGAGCGATCGCCTTCGAGCGCGTAGAGCGCGAGCATCCACTGTAGATAGATCGCGTCGTATTGCGGCGAGAAGTCGAGCAGGTAGCCGAAGCGGTGCAGCGAGGCGGCCTTTATCTGCTCGGCCCGCGTGCAGTCCGAAGGTGTGTTCGTGAGATGACAGAGCAGCGCCTGGGCGTAGATCAAAGGCGCCTCCACGTAGTCGACGGGTGTGGTGTTGACGCTGCTGTCGGCGTAGAGCCCATCGCTGCCGCTGAAGCCGTTCGTGTTGGCCCAGGCGATGAACCGCTGTGCTTGCGCGAGCGCGAACGGTG
>JASLHP010000412.1 GCA_030149625.1 Solirubrobacteraceae bacterium | reverse complement strand
GCTTCACCGCGAGCCTGACGCTGCACTCGGTCTCGATCCCGCTGTACATCGACATCCTCGGCTTCGTCGACGGCTCCGCGGAGGTGTCGCTGTTCGCCACCGGCATCCCCGAGCCCGTGCCCGCGAAGATCGAGGAACACCTGTTCTCGCTGCTGCTGAAACGCGCCAAGGCCCACACGTCATAAACGGGCGCGTCGCAGCGCGGAGTCGTTCTACGTATCCTAATCACCCCATGGAGAGACGCATCGACGGTCGCAGCCTGCGTTACCAGCACCGTCGCGGCGAACTACTCGGCGAAGTCGCGGACTACGTGCTGGAGACAGGCGTGGCCGCGCTGTCGCTACGCGGCGCGGCGGAGGCGGTGGGCGTCAGCCACGTGACGCTGCAGCACCATTTCGGTAGCAAGGAGCAGCTCGTCGAGGAGATCATCGAATGCCTGCTGGAGCGAATCCTGGCCTCGCAAAGCGAGCACATCGGCGGCGGCCCCCAGCTCGACGCGGATCTAGCCGCGCGCCTGCGTCGAGTGTGGGCTCACCTCACCTCGCCGGGCGGCCAGCGCGACGTGCGGTTGTTCATCGAGTGCGTCGGCCAGAGCCTGTTCGGCGCTGCGCGCGTCTCGCCCGCGGCGGCGCGTTCGATCGAGCACCGCCTCGAGCTGATCGCCGAGAGCATCGTCGAGCTCGGCTGTCCCCGCGAGCAGGCCCCCGCGTTCTCGACGCTGCTGCTCGTGACGCTCAGGGGCCTGATCATGGAGCTGCTGATCACCGGCGACCGTGAGCGGCTGGACGCTACATTCGAGCTGGTCGTGGCGGACGCCGAACGTCACACCGCGAGCTGGGCCTCAGCGCGAGTCGCTCTCTAGCCCGCCGAGCCGCGCGAGCACCTCGTCGCGGTCGGTGCCGTGCACCCGCAGCACGCGGTCGAAGTCCTCTCCGTAGACGCGCATGACGGCGATCAGGATGTCTCGCGTGGAAAGCGCACGCGCGCGCCGTTCGTCGGCGATGCGCACAGCTTGCTCGGTGACGCGCGAGACCGCGTCGCGATCCGTGCCCGAGTCGGGCCGATTGCCGGCGTGGCCGGACTCGCTGCTGGGCAGCTGCTGCTCGCTGACGCCGAGCCCCTGCAGCACGATGCCGGCCTGGCCGTGCAGGCGCAGCACGCGCAGCCAGCGCTCGACCTCGTCTCGAGGGGTGCGCGCGAACGGCATCGCCGTGGATGCGATGCCGAGGGCGATCGCGGCGTCGGGCGCGAGCATCGCTCCGGCGCTCACGACGCCACCGCGACCTTGGCTCGACGCGCGCTCAGGTGCGCTAGGCGATCGCGCTGCACGGTGACCTCGTGCACCGCGCCGCCGGCGCGGCGCACGACGAGCACGGCGGTGCCGGCGCGCGCGGCGGCCGCGCGCACGGTGCTCGCGGCCTCGTCCAGATCGTCGTGCTCGACGCCGCATGCCAGCAGGAAGCGCTCGGCACGGGCCGCCTCCGCGTGCTCGCCGTCGAGCTCGAGCTCCTCGGCCAGCACCGCCGGCGCAAGCTCGCCCCCCTCGACGCTGAGCACACACGCGGCCATGTCGTCGGGATGCGCGTCCGCGCGCTCGGCTACGCGCGCGAGCAGCGCCGACGCGGTCGCGTCGTCGGGAGCGAGCTCCGCGAGCGTGTCGAGCAGTCGCTCCGCGCCGAACAGCTCCGACCCGATACGCGCCTCGGTGAGACCGTCGGTGTGGAAGCAGATCAGCGCGCGACCGGGGATCGACACGGCCGTCTGGCGCGTGCCGGTGCGCATCCCCACGCCGATCGGTGGCGCGCCGCAGGCCGTGACCGGCGCGAGGGCGCGCGACGCGACGCCGGCCCCCGCCCCGGCCTCGTCGTTGCTCGCCGGCGAGACGCCGCCGACGCCGACGCCGACGCCGCCGAGCACGATCGGCGGCGGGTGACCGGCGCACGCGTACACGAGCACGCGCTCGCGAGGCTGGTAGGTGGCGACGACGACGGTCGCGAATGCGCCGCCGAGCTGACGCTCGAGCACCGCGCCAGCGGTCTGCAGGGCGTCGCGCGGCGAGAGCCCCGCCTCGAGATACGCGCGCAGCGTGAAGCGCACGAGCGCCGTGTGCGGCAATGCCTGGCGTCCGTGCCCGGAGACGTCGCCGACGATCACGGCGAGCCGTCCGTCGGCGAGCGCGAACACGTCGTAGAAGTCGCCACCGGCGCCGGGCCCGTCCGCGGGACGGTAGGCGACCGACGTGCCGACGAGGCCCAGTCGCGCGGGCGCGTCGGGGAGCAGCGCGGCCTGCAGCAGCCCGACGTCCTCGAGCAGCTGCGCACGCTGGCGCTCGAGCCGCCGCGCGCGCAGTGCGGTCAGGCGCGAGCGCATGCCCAGCAGCAGCGCGAGCGCGAGCAGCGCGGCGAGCAGCTCGCGCATGGCGAGCGGCACGACGTCGACGATCCTGGTGATGGTGGTCACGAGCGGCGATGGCCGACGCTGACGCTCGGCGGCGTGAGCGCGCGAGCGCGCGTCTCCAGCGCCGGCCGCGGGCCGGCTGGAGGAGGAAGACGCTTGCGCCGAGAGCGCGGCGGGCAGCGCGAGCGAGTCCAGCCCAGCGGCGGCCGCGACCGCGGTCCGGTGGCGCGCGCTCGCGGGGCGAGAAGATCCGCGGGCGTGGCGCGCGCGACTCGTCGTCGTCGAGACGGAGAGCGTGCGGGAGTCGGCAGCCGGCGCCGACGTCGCGGCCGGCGCCGATGACGCGCTCGCGGATGCCCCGCCGATGGACCCGCCGGCGGACGCGGCGGCGGCTGTCGGCACGACGACTTCGGACGCGACGGTCGTCGATGTGCCCGCCGCTTCGCCTTCGCCGGCGCCTTCGCTGCCGCTGCTCGCTTTTGACGCGCCTGCGCCCTTGAGCGCGGTTTCGTGGGAGCGTTTGGACTTCGTTGCTTCTTTCCTGTGCGCCGCCTGCGCGCCGGCAGCGCGCTGCGTCGAGGCGGAGTCGGACTTGCCACTCGCGGCCCCGGCCTGCGCGTCGCCAGACGCAGTGCCGGCGCCCTGTGAGCTCGTGGGCGCGCTCGCCGCTGGCTCGCCCGCGGCTTCACCCGCGTCGGCTTCGCTCGGAGCGGACGCGCCGGTTTCCGACCCACCGGCTTCGGCCGCGGGGGACTGAGCGCCGCTCAGCTCCGAGTGGCTGTGCTTGGCGAGCGCCGTGGCGACGAACGCGAGGCCGAGCGCGCAGCACGCGACGAGCGCGACGGCGAGCCGGACGTGGCTGCGATGGGGCGTCATGCGGCTCTCTCGGTCAACTCGCTTCGGCGACTGGCGCTTGGACGGCCGGCGTCCGCTTGGCGGGCGCGTCGAGCTGCGCGAGCGCCTGCTCGAGCGTGGGCGAGATCGCGAACGCGGCGTCCATGCCGGAGAGCTCGAAGATCTTGAGCAGCGCGGGGCACGAGCACACGATCGCGAGCGCCCCGCTCGCGTCGAGGCCGCGGTTGACGCCGACGAGCACACCGAGCGCGGTCGAGTCCATGAACGTCGCAAGCGACAGGTCGAGGATCAGCCGGCTGCGGCCTTCGCCGAGCGCATCGAGGAGCATCCACTTCAGCCGCGGCGCGCTCGCGAGATCGAGCTCACCCTCGACGCAGACCACGCACGTGCGCTGGTCGTGCTCGCGCCGGCTGATCGCGAACGGTGGCGGTGTGGACGGCGCGCTGTCCGTGTTGTCGGCCTTGCCCAGCATCTCCCTCCTCAGCTCCCGCGCTCCGCAGATGCGCACGAGGTCGGTGTCCCAAGCGAATGCCTGCGTCCGGGCATCCACCGATCACCTCGACACACGAGCGCGAGCCGATCGCCGGGAGCTCCGAAGATCGAACAGATGTCCACATGCGAGGCCAATGCGTTCAGCCAGAAGGGGCGTGCGCGACGTCCAGAGCCGGCACGCGCCGCGTGGCGCGCACTGCTCGGACGAGCTTCCGAGACACGGCCTTGACACCCACTATCGTGCTAGTTAGAGTAGTACCAATGAGTTTCATGGAAGCCTCCCGATGGCGCTGATCGCCGAAGCCCGCCCCGCCGACGCACCGGACGCGGGCGTGATCGAAGAGGCTCGGCGGCGCCAGCGCCGCCGGCGCACGGCCGGCCTCGTGTTCGGCGCCGTCGCGGCGATCGTCGCGGGTGTGCTCTGGGTTGGCGGCGGCGGCCAGGACAGGCGTGCAAGTGGCGGATCGGGCGCCAGCGCGGGCCCGTTGAAGCTGGCGCTCGTACGCGGAGAGGCGCTGATCGGCGGAAAGCCCGCGTTGCTGGGCGTGGCGCCGTCGCTACAGGCGGGAAACGTGGGCGTGTGCGTGCGCGTCGTCAGCGGAGAAGGCTGCAACGGTCAGCCGCCGACGGTCGCGGACCCGGTGTATGGCGGCGAAGGCGAGGCGACGGTCGAGGAAAGGGTGGGCGCAGGCGGCGAGATCGACGCGCTGTTCGTGGGCCCGGGCGTGGCGGCCGTGCGCGTGGCGCACGTGGGCACGTTCGCCGCGCACCACGCTGCGGGGCTGCCCGCGCAGGCGAAGGAGGTCTTGTTCTATCGCCCGCCCGGCTCGCGCGGATCGGTGCTGCACCCCGGCGTGAGCGCCGACGTGCTGCGCGGCTTCGCGCACGGGCGCCGCGGCCCGGCGCTGACCGAGACGCTGCTCGACGCCTCCGGCCGCACGATCGCCGTGCGCCCCGACAAAACGTTCACGCTCGCGAACAGCTACTGGCAGGGCGAGGACGCGCCGCCGCGCCGGGGGCGCTGCGCGATGCGCTCGTCGCTCCCGGGCGCGACGACGGCATGGGGCCAGGTCACCGACGCGATCGCGGCGGACCGCGAGATCACGGTGCCCGCGTGGCTGACGTGCCTGCACGTCTGGTACTCCGCCGGCGCGACCGCGTTCGAGACGGCGATCTTGCTCAACGCGTCCGCGCCGGGCCGCGCGCCGGCGCCGTTGTGGAGAGCTGTGCCCGTGCCGGGCCACCCGGGGATCGTGCAGATACCGCCGCTGGAGCGCGAGATCCACTTCCGCATCCCGAAGCCCAGCCGCGCACAGCTCCAGCGCGAGCTCGCGCTCGACACGAGGCGCAGCGGACATGCCCGCGCGCAGGCGCTCATACGCCAGGTGCAACGCGCGGCGAGCAAGCAGGGAGAAGCCGTCTGGGACGTGTTCGTGCCGCCGACCGTCGCGCGCCGCGTGGGCCCCGCGTGGCTGTTGGTACGCTACGGCGACAGCCTCGCCCAGCGGATCGCGTTCCTCGACTCGCTGCACGTCACGCGGATGGAGCTGCGACGCGGCTGAGCAGCGGTGCCGCACGATCGCGCCAGAGCGCTTTGGCGCCAGATCGCCGCCGCGAAAGCAGATCTAGCCGAAACATCTATCGATGCCGCACCGGGCACGCGTAGTCGCGATCGAGGACGCCTTCGGTGAACTGTGCGAGCGCGACGACGCTGCCGCTGAACGCGGCGGCGGCACACGCGCGTCGCGCCTGAGCCAGACTCCTCGCGCCGGTGACCCAGTCGTGCTCGGCGTGCGTGAAATACGCCCCGCTCGCGCGCGGCCGCAGCCCCGTGACGGCGCGCCACTGGTAAGCATCCGAATACAGACCGATGGGGCCCCGCGCGCCCGCGGCGCGCAGCCCCGCGACGTAGCCGTGCAGCGCGGCGATGTTGAGCCGCGCCCATTCGCGCGAGCTCGAGCGGCCAGCCCAGCTGGCGCCGATCTCGACGTCGATCCACCACGGCGCGCTCGCGGCGGGCGATAGCACCGTCGCGGTCGGCGGCAGTTCGGCGGTCGCGACCGGTGGCGCCGCCGCGACCGCGAGCGCGTAGGAGTAGGCGGCGCGCAGCGTTGCGTACGTGTACGCACACGCGCGACTCCAGCTGCCGTTGCACGCTCCGTAAGGCGTCGCGGCGCCGGCGGCGCCCGCGGCCGGCGAGGGCCAGTCGGCTACGCCGCTGCCGGGGTCGGCGGCGTCGAGATACAGCGAAAGCCCCGGCTGCGCCGGCCGGCTCAGGCCGGCCGCCGCGGACGCCCACGTGAGTTGCTGCGCGAGACAAGGATTCGCGTCGTTGGCCAGCCCGCCATCGACGCCGACGATCGCGAAGCTCGGCGACAGCGGCGCCGAGGCTTCGCACTGCGGGAACGACACGTCGTAGCCGACGGTGGCGGCGGTCACGGGCGCGACCGTCCCGCTGGCGGGCTGCGCCGCCGCGCTTACGGGCATGGCCGCCGCGCTTACGGGCATGGCCGCCGCGGTGGCGAGCATGGCCGCGACGGTGGCGGCGGCGCGCGCGTGCCATCGAGCCAACTGGCGCAGCCGACTCACGACGGGCGCTTCGGATCGGCGCGAAAGCAACGGGTGCTGTGACGCTCGCTCACGGACCCGATGCTACGACGAGGCCGACCGGGACGTTTGAGAGCCTCTTCACGGTGACGATTCGCAAGCTCAGGCACGACGACCATGACAGCTGGATCGAGCTGTGGGCGGGATACCTTCGCTTCTACCGCGCCGACATCAGCGAGCAGGTCACGGACGCTACGTTTGAGCGCCTGTGCGCGGAGGCGGACGGGATGTTCGCGCTGTTGGCGGTGAGCGCCGAGGAGCGAGCGCTGGGGTTTGCGCACTCGGTGGTGCATCCCTCCACGTGGAGCCTCACGGGCTACTGCTACCTGGAGGACCTGTTCGTCGCGCGAGACGCGCGCGGAGGCGAGGTCGCGCGAAGCCTGATCGACGCAACCGCCGCGACCGCGCGCGAGCGCGGAGTGGAGCGGGTTTACTGGCACACGCAGCAGTTCAACGGCGCGGCGCGCTCGCTGTACGACACGGTTGGGCGGCTGACTTCGATGGTGGTGTATGAGCGCGAGGCGAGCGCCGCACGGCGATGACCGTGCACACCACAGTGCACCAGAGGGATCGTCTTGCGCGAGATCTCGCGTTTAGTAGTCCTGCTCGTTGGTGATCTGCGTTTGGGCTGGAACCGGCTCATGGCATCGCCGAGAAGCTGGAGACCTTGGCGATCGTGGCGAGGAGATTGCCACGCTCGCCCACGACGGTGAGCGTTCCTCCTTCTTCCGCGTTGGGCACGGAGCCCTGGACCGCGGCGCGCAGGCTCGCGCCGCGCTGAGTCTCATACCCCACCGGCTCGCGGACCAACAGCTGGCCGTGCTGGTCTTCGTAGCTTTGCGAGCGTCTCCGGGGGTCAGTCGTGATGGTTGGGGCACAGAAGCCCGCGTCATCTGCCCGGACTCCTTCGAGGTCGACGAGATCCGGGTTGACAGCTGCTTTCCAGAGTGCTTAGATACTCAACTTAGTCATATGACTAAGTTGCTTGCAACCGCAGATGTGGGGGCCGCGGATGGCCGCTCGATCAGGGAGGCCAACGTCGAGGCGTTCCTCGACGCTGCCGAGCGGCTGCTGGTCAGGGAGGGCGCAGCGGGGATCTCTACCCGGCAGCTTGCCCGGGAGGCGGGCCAGAACCACGGTCTCGTCCACTACTACTTCGGATCCGTTGACGAGCTGCTGCTGCAGACCCTCGAGCGTTTCACGGGCCGTGTGCTTGACCGCCAGCGGGCGATGTATGGGATTGAGGCGCCGTTCGCGGAGAAGTGGCGTATGGCGGTGGGCTATATCGAGGAGGATCTCGCGGCGGGCTACCCCAAGGTCTGGGCGGAGCTGGAGGCGCTCGCCTGGGACAAGCCGGAGCTGCGCGAGCGGTTGCACGGCGTCAGCGACAGGTGGCGTTCGTTGCTCCGCGACGCGCTTTCAGACGCGATCGAGGAGTACGGCCTCGATCGCGCCGGTTTCTCCGCGGAGGCGTGGGCGGCATTGGTGATGCAGTTCAACAAGGGCCTGCTGTTCGAGCGCTTGCTCGGCTTTGACCGCGGTCACTCAGAGCTGCTTGCGGCGATCGATCGCTGGCTTACTTCGCTGGAGGAGGGAAAGGCATGAACTCGATCACGGCGACCGTAAACGCGCGGCTGCCGGCCGGGAGATCGATCGGCCGCGAGCGCGAGCAGAGCCGCGCCCGCTACCCCGACTCCGAAGCCTTCGTCGAGCGCGACGGCCAGCGGCTCTTCTACGAGGTATACGGCGAAGGCGAGGAGACCGTCTTCCTGATCCCGACGTGGTCGCTGGTCCACTCCCGCCACTGGAAGATGCAGATCCCCTACTTCGCGCGCCACTTCCGCGTGCTTGCCATGGACGGGCTCGGCAACGGCCGCTCGGAGCGCTGCCGCGACCCCCAGCGCTACGGGCCCGCCGAGTTCGCCCGCGACTGCCTGGCTGTGATGGATGCGAGCGGCACCGAGCGGGCGGTGATGGTGAGCCTCTCGCGCGGGGCGCAGTATCTACTCGAGCTGGCGCGGCTCGCGCCCGAGCGGGTCGCAGGTGCGGCGTTCATCAGCCCGATGTTTCCCTACACCCCGTCGGTTTGGTCGTTGTTGCTTCACCCGCGGACAAGCTCGGTCTTTCAGCGGCGCGTGCATGTCTACCGCTGGTGGGGACACATGAACGCGGTCCACTGGTACGAGGACTATCCCGGCTTCGCGCAGTGGTTCATCGCGCGATGCCTTCCTGAGCCGCACTCGACCAAGGCCATCGAGGACGGGGTGGAGTGGGCACTGGACACCGACCCCGAGACGCTGATCGCGACGGCGCTGGGCCGGTGGCTGCGCGATCGGCCCACGCTGCGCGGGTTGGCACAGAGTCTGGACTGCCCCGTGTTTGTCCTCAGCGGCAGTCGCGACCGGATCACGCCGCCCCGCGACGCTCGCGCCCTGGCACGACTCGGCGGCGGACAGCTGGAGGTCGTCAGGGGCGCCGGGCACTTCCCACACGCCCGCAAGCCCGTCCAGGTCAACGTGGCGCTGCGGGAGTTCTCCGAGGACGCCTTCGGGCGCCAGCGCACGCCGCGCGACCCCACCGTCTACCGCCCTGACGGACGTCCTCGTGCGCTGTTCGTGTCCTCGCCGATCGGGCTGGGCCACACCCAGCGTGATGTCGCGATCGCGCGCGAGCTGCGCCGCCTGCACCCGGACCTGCAGATCGATTGGCTCGCCCAGGACCCGGTCACCCGGGTGCTCGAAGCGGAGGGCGAGCGCATCCACCCCGCGAGTGAGCACTTGGCCAACGAGTCCCGCCACATCGAGTCGGAGTCCGCTGAGCACGACCTGCATTGCTTCCAGGCTTTGCGTCGGATGGACGAGATACTGGCCGCCAACTTCATGCTCTTCCACGACGTCGTGCGCGATGAGCGCTATGACCTCTGGATCGGGGACGAGGCGTGGGAGCTCGACTACTACCTACATGAGAACCCGCGCGAGAAGCGGGTCCCGTTCGCGTGGCTGACCGACTTCGTCGGCTTCCTGCCGATGGGCGACGGGGACGAGCGTGAGCGCTTCCTGACCGCGGATTACAACGCTGACATGATCGAACACGTAGCCCAGCATCCCGAGGTGCGCGACATAGCCCTGTTCGTGGGCAACCCCGAGGACATCGTCCCGCAGCGGCTCGGGCCGGAGCTTCCGATGATTCGTGACTGGACCGAGCGCAACTTCGACTTCACGGGCTACGTGACCGGCTTTGACCCGGCCGACCTCGGCGAGCGCACGAAGCTGCGCGCCGAGCTCGGCTACGCCGACGACGAGCGTGTCTGCATCGTCACCGTGGGCGGGTCGGGCGTCGGCGCTCACCTGCTGCGCCGGGTCATCGCGGCTTTCCCGCAGGCCAAGGAGCGTGTCCCCGAGCTGCGCATGATCATCGTCGCCGGCCCCCGCATCGACGCCGAGTCACTCCCCTCCCACGCCGGGCTCGACGTGGTCCCCTACGTCCACAACCTCTATCGGCACTTGGCTGCCTGCGACCTGGCAGTCGTGCAGGGCGGCCTGACCACGGCGATGGAGCTGACGGCACAGAAGCGGCCATTTCTCTACTTCCCGCTACGCCACCACTTCGAGCAGAACTTCCACGTCCGCCACCGGCTCGAACGCTACGGGGCCGGTCGCCGCATGGACTTCGATGACTCCCCGCCGGAGCAGATCGCCGCGGCGATCGCGCAAGAGATCGGCCTCGACGTCGACTACCGCGACGTCGAGGCCGACGGCGCCGCCAGAGCGGCCAGGAGCCTCGCCGAGCTGCTCTAGCGGCGGATCGCGGCGGTGCGGCCGACGACTGCTGCCGCATCACGGCAGCGAACCCGCTCGGTTGAGACGACTGCTTCGAGGTCGGAGCAGGTGCGCCGCGTGGCACACGGCCTGGTTCAGGGCCGCGATGGTGATGCTGCCGGAGACGAGTAAGTTAGGACGTCGTGGTCGAGAGCCAAGTTCGCCTATATGGGATCGCGCTATCGCACCCCGTCCTGAGCGTGCGGGGGATGCTCGAGCGAAAGGGGCTCACATACCGCTACGTCGAGCTGCTCGGCGGCGCCCACCCGCTGGCGCTTTTCGCGCTTCGCTTCGCTCGGGCCACGGTGCCCGCGATGAGGCTTGCGGATGGCCGTCGAGTGCAGGGCTCGCTCGCGATATCTAAAGCGCTCGAGGAGCTCGTCCCGACGCCATCCCTCTACCCGAGCGAGCGGGCGGCTCGCGCTGCCGCCCAGGAGGCCGAGCGCTGGGGCGAGGCCGTGCTGCAACCCGTGCCACGTCGCCTGATCCGTTGGGGGCTTCGACGCCGCCTGAGTCAGCGTCGCTGGTTCGCGGACGTCGCCAGCCCGCTACCCGCGCCGGCGCTGATGGGCATCCTGCTCACACCAGTGGTGCCGGTCTTCGTTCGCCAGGCTGGGGCGAGCGACGAGCAGGTGCAGCGTGATCTCGCCGGGCTGCCCGGACTGCTCGACAAGGTTGACAGCCTGCTTGAGAGCGGCGTCATCGGCGGCGAGGAGCTCGGCGCAGCTGACTTCCAGATCGCTTCCTCGGTGCGAGTGCTGAGCGCGATGCAAGACGTAGGCCGTCTCGTAGCTGGACGTCCGGCGGAGTCCTTCGCACGCGGGGTCGTGCCTGACTATCCCGAGGTGCCTGCCGCGCTGCCCGCGGGCTGGCTGCCTGCGGTGGGCTGATACTCGCGCGTCCCGGCGGACGCAGGGGCCCAGGGCCAAGTCTGTGCGACGCGTGAGGCGGCGCTCGCGGACTGGACGGATTCCTCGCGGACCTGGAGGGCCCCGTTTTCGTCGACGAGATCCAGCGAGCGCCGGACCTACAGCCCGCGATCAGAGACTCGGTGTATCGCGATCTGGAAAGAGCACTACGACGCGCAGCAAAGCGTGTAGTTCGTCTCGGCTCAGCGGTTGGCGTGCAGCGGATTGACTAGACAGGCGATCATGCGGCCATTTCTCACCGGCAGCACCGCGACTTCGCCATCGAGCACCATGTACCCGTCGGCCTGACCGCGCGAGTTGCGCAGCCACTCGGGTGGCAGCTGCTCATAGCGTCCACCGGCGCAGGCGCGCTTAAGCCGGTAGTAGGCGCCGCTGATCGACTGATCGGGCGCCAGTCGATGCTGATACCCGAGTGCCGCGTTGTGTGTGAGACGCAACTGCCTCATCTCAAGACCCCGGATCGGTACATGCTGTTGTTCTCGGATCGCGTCGTGACGCGCAGGCCCGTACTAACCCACAGCGCCGTCACGAGTTCTCCGTCTCGGGTTGAGCCGTGCTGTCGGCCGGCTTGTTCGGTGATTACGCGATGCGCCGGCGAGGCTCATACGGATTTCCTACCTGCTGGCTGCCGCGATCAGGCGCGTTGGGGCGATCTTCTTGGCATGGCGCGAATCCTCATCTGTGAGTCACATGATGCCGTTCGACAGATGCTCGAGCGTATGGTCGCGCGCTTGGGGCACGAGCCGGTCGCCGTGAGGGTGCCCGGCCCGCAGGAGCTGGCGAGCGCTGACGTGTTTGTCCTGGAGCCAGCCGCGCCGATCGGCGTAACGATGGCTCAGGCGGCAAGCGTTATCGACCCTTCGTTGCCGCTGATCTGCGCGAGCGTCGCCGAGCCCCCGACTGAGCTCGCCGCGCTCGGCGTGGTGTTCGCGGCAAGCCTGGTCAAGCCATTTACCTCCGAGCAGCTCTCGGAGACGATCGAGCGAGCGCTACGCACCCGCGAGCGCCGCCGGCCGGAAGCCCGTCAGGGCGATTGTGCGGCCTGAGCGTCTGTGAGTAGCTGGTCGAGCTCGCTTGGGAGGGCGAGTGGATCGAAGGGCTTTGCGATCACGCCGGCGACACCGAGGGCGAGCAGTCGATTACGCTCGGGAGCTTGGGTCTTGGCGGTCAAGAAGACGATTGGCACTTTGGAGGGAAGCCCGTCGGCGCGTAGACGATCGAGGGTGGCTGGCCCGTCCATGCCGGGCATCATCACGTCGAGCAGCACGGCATCGAAGGGGCCTTCCTCGCGCGCTGCGCGCAGGGCTGCTTGGCCGCTGTCGACGCACACGACCGTCCACTGGCCGACGCGCTCGAGACTCAGGCGCGCGATGGTGCGGATGTCCGGCGCATCGTCTACGAGCAGCAGCCGTGGCATCACAGTAGGCCCTCTGGCTGGCGATGCAATAGGGGCGCTTGCCGGGGGAGAGAGGTGCCTTCGGTCTCGGCTAGTGGCAGCGTGAAGCTGAAGGTGCTGCCCTTCCCTTCCTCGCTGTGTGCCCATATGCGTCCGCCGTGCTGCTCGACGATGGCGCGGGCGATCGGGAGGCCAAGACCGGCGCCGCCCTTCTCACGCGCATCGGAGGAGTCGACCTGCTCGAAGCGCTCAAAGATGTGTTGCAGGCGCTCGGCGGGGATGCCGCGGCCGTGGTCGCGCACGGAGAACAGCGCGTGCTGGCCTTCGGGTGCGACTGTCAGCGTGACCGTTGACCCTGGCGGCGAGAACTTCACGGCGTTGCCGAGCAGGTTGACGAGCGCTTGCACGATGCGGTCGCTGTCGGCGAGCACCGTGAGCGGGGTCGCCTGGGTGGCGAGCCTCACCTGCTGCTCGTTGGCGCTTGCTTGCAGTACCTGCAGAGATTGACGCACGAGCTCGTCGCCGCCGATGAGAGTCGGCGTTAGCTCTAGGCGTCCGGCGGCCATGCGCTCGATGTCGAGGATGTCGTTGATCATCCGTATAAGCCGCTCGGCGTTGAGGATCGCTACGCCTACCATGTTCTTCGCGTCTTCTCCGAGCTCGCCGAGCACGCCGCCGTCGAGCAGTCCAAGCGCACCACGGATCGAGGTCAGCGGGGTTCGCAGCTCGTGTCCGACGATCGAGAGGAACTCGTCCTTGGCGCGTTCGCTCTCGCGCAGGACTGCCTGGATGTTGACGAGCTCGCGCTGGGCGAGGTGCTGACGGACAGCGACGAGCGCCGCGAGCACGATCACGATCAGCACGAGACTGACGTTTGGGAAGAACGCATTGGAGCGCTCGACGCCGAGCGTCACTCCGAGCCCGATCCCGACGCTGAGATATGGAAGCCAGCTCACGCGCGATGTGAGGTGCGTGGAGCCCTCAAATGTCGCATCCGGGTCATCTGCGTGTGCGTAGAGCTGGCTGATGGCGGCGAGGGCGAACAGCGCGAACTCGAGGGCGTAGAGCGTGTCGATGAAGCCGCCGGCGATGTATGTGCCGTGCAGTTGCCCTGCGCCGTAGAGCATGTCGGCGACGATCCCGAGCACGAGCGCAGCCGCGATCAACCGCAACGTGGTATGTAGCGCGAGCGGCGTTGATCTCAGCAGAACCGCCGCCAAGCCTGCGAGCAGGAATAGGTCGCCGACGGGGAAGGCCATCGAGACCGCCATCGCCAGTGCGCTTTGGCCGCCCTGCTCGGCGGTGGGGCCAAGCACGAAATACCACACGATTGCGCCGCCGCCGACGACGATCGTGGCGCCGTCGAGGATCGTCCGTGCGAGCCGCTCGCGGCTGACACGCGCGACCGGGATGCGCAACAGCGCGAGCAGCAGCAGCGGATAGAAGGCCAGGTAGAAGATGTCCGCGAGCGACGGGTAGGCAGAGCTGTCGAAGCCGACCGTGTAGATCGCTTGCAGGACGTCACCTGTCGCCTCGGCGGCGAGCGCGACCGCGAGTAGCCGCCAGAACGAGCGCAGCGGATTGGGGGGCTGCCAGAGGCGCGAGGCTCGCCGGGCGAAGTAGACCGCGGCGGCGTCGACCGGCAGGATTAGCAGTTCGCCGATGTCGCGGCTGTCGCCGGGTATGAAGCGCCAGAGCTGCCAGCTGAGATAGAACGCCAGGAATGCGAGCAGCGTGTAAAGGCTCGCGGGAGCCGAGAAGCACGCGGCGCGCGCTTTCGCGAAGACGTTGTGAGTCAGATTGCGCTCGCCCATCCTGTCTTCTTAACGGCCGGTTCTACGCGGGCGTGGTCCGTAGTTCCCCGCAGCCGGACTGCGGCACTCCCCTTTCCTGGCCACACCAACACAGGCCGATGCAGTGGCTGCCCCCATGGAATCCGCTGAAGACAGGTCGATCGGCATACCCGGTGCGAGCAGCTCTGGGTGGCCGGTCGATCTTCTTCGGGCGGTCTGGAGCGAGCAGCGGCATCTCTTGGCCGAGCGCATCGAGGTGATCGAGCGCGCGACATCGGCGCTCGAAGATGACCGTCTCGGGGAGGATCTGCGAGCCGAAGCGCAGAGCGCGGCGCACATGCTTGCCGGCTCACTCGGCATCTTTGGTTCGCAGACGGCAAGCGATGTGGCCCGCGATCTGGAGGTGGCGTTGGCGCGGCCTGCGCCGCGGCGAGCGCGGGCGGTTCGCGGGCTGCTCTCGCGCCTACCCCGTATAGACCGCGAGCCGCTCGTGTTGCGCGTAAACGGCTGAACACGACGCCCGGTCATGGCGGGTCGGCGTGGACGTGCTCGATCGCCTCCAGTTCAGGGTGCGTTTTGAGGAACTGGTCGACCAGCCGTGGATCGAACGAAAGGCGGCGCTCATCGCTGATCGCTTCGATCGCCGTGGCGGTTGGTAGCGCAGAGCGACAGGGACGATCGCTGGTGAGCGCGTCGAAGCAGTCGGCAATCGCGACGATACGCGCTAGCGAGGGGATCGCGCGATCGCAAAGACCTTGGGGGTAGCCTCCCCAGTCCCAGCGCTCATGGTGGGAGCGGGCGTGGACGACCGTCGCTACCCGGAAGACCCACACATGGGTCTCGGACACGTCGAGTTCGAGCAGCATTCCATCGAGCTTGTCGCTGCGGACTTTTATCTCCTGCGGCGCGCGGGATCTGCCGTGACGCAGCTCGCGCGCGGTTCGCCACGGCCGCACTCCTGGCTCGGTCATCGTGGCACCGCTGCGACGCCTCAAGCCTCCATCCGTCAAAAGTCAGAGTTCCATTTCTCAGTCGCGTTCCGCTCATGAGAGCTTGCCGCATATCCTAATCAACGTGTCGCTCGATGTGAAAATAGATACGCTGTTTGGCTACTGTTCTTGATCCATGTTTGATATTTAAAGTTTTCCCGGTGTCGATGAAGGTCGTATATGTGTTAGGTGGGCTTGCGGTAGCGGTAGCCGAAGCCCCGCACCGTCTCGATCGGCGTGCTCTGAGGGGCGTCGGGGTCGAGCTTGCGGCGCAGGTAGCCGACGTAGAGCTTGGCCTGGCTTGGTGAGACGCCGAAGGCGTCGCCCCACACCAGCTCCAGCAGTTGCGCGCTGCTTAGCACCTGATTGGGGTGGCGGATCAGGGTGGACAGCAGCTTGAACTCCAGCGGCGTCAGCTGCACCTCGCGGTCGCGATAGGTGACGGCGCGCCCTGCGAAGTCGATCCGCAGCAGTGCGTCATCGTAGGCGTGCTGCTCCTCGGCCGGCCGGGCGCGGCGCAGCAGGGCTTGCACGCGGGCGGCCAGCTCTTGGTGGCCGAAGGGCTTCACCACGTAGTCATCAGCGCCGCCTTGTAGGCCGCGCACACGCTCAAGCTCGGTCTCGCGGGCGGTCAGCATAAGCACGGGGACCTCAGAGACATCGCGGATGCGCTCGAGCGTGCTCCAGCCGTCGAGCTCGGGCATCTGGACATCGAGAATCACGAGGTCCGCTGGGCGACCATAGAGCTCGCGCAGCGCACTGCGTCCATCCGCGGCCTCACGCACGTCGTAGCCGGCGCGCTCGAGCACTCCGCGCACAAGCGAGCGCGCCACCTCGTCGTCGTCCACGATGAGCACGTGAGCTTGGCTCATGCCGTCTTCATACCGGGGCTGGGCGCCATCTCACGCGCAAACCGGCGATGATGGTCATATGGCACGGGTTTTGATCAGCGAGTCCCACCTTGAGGTCCGCCGGCTCTTGCAACGGATGGTCCGCGAGCTGGGGCACGACCCGCAGGTCGCGGACGCGCCGCCCACGGCAGAGGATCTTGAGGGCATCGGGCTGTTGATCGTGGAGCCCGCCAACCCGAAGGGCGCCCTGCTTGCCAAGACGGTGCAGACACTTGCCCCTGGGCTTCCGATCCTGTGTGTGAGCGTGCTCGACTCTTCACAGGTGGACATCGCGTTCCATGCCTTCCTGTGCAAGCCGTTCACGCCCGAGCAGTTCGCGGGCGTGATCGCAAGGGCGCTCGCGCGGGAGCGCATCGGCAGCGGCGATCGTTCAGCCGGCGGGTCACATGCTGTAGGCGACGTATGCGGCCTCGACTTCGGGTAGGGCGCTGGTGAAGACGTCAAGCAGCTCGGGGTCGAAGTGGGTGCAGCGCTCGTCTTGCATCATCCGGACTGCGACGTTCAGCGGGAACGCGGACCGGTATACGCGATTGGTTGTGAGGGCATCGAAGACATCCGCGATCGCGGCGATCCTGCCCTCGCGCGGGATCGTCTCGCCGGCTAGCCCTTGCGGGTAGCCGCTGCCGTCCCACCACTCGTGGTGGGAGTGGGCGATCACCGCACCGAGCTTGACGATCTCTGAGCGTGAGCTGGCGAGCATCTTGTGTCCGATCTCGGCGTGGGTCTTGATCGTCTCGAACTCCTCGTCGGTGAGCTTGCCGTGCTTGAGCAGGATGCTGTCGGGGATCGCTACCTTGCCGACGTCGTGCAGCTGGCTTGCCAAGCGCAGCCGCTCGCACTCCTCGCCCGAGAGGCCGATCTTGTGCGCGATGATCTCGCAGTAGGCGCTCATGCGCCGCAGGTGCATCCCGGTCTCCTCGTCGCGGAACTCGACGACTCGCGCAAGCTGGAAGATCGTTTCCGCCTGCGAGGTCCAGACTCGGGTCTCTGAGAGCTGTAGGTCTTGCAGGGCCTGCGCGAGCTGCTCGTGACGCTCGCTTGCGGTCCGTTGGACGCGCTGTAGGAGGTGGCGGGTTTCGAGCTCAAGGCGCCGGCGGTGCAGCGCATTGGCAACGTTGATCAGTAGCTCGCCGGCCTCGGCTGGCTTGATGATGTACCCGTAGGCGCCGTGCTCGATTGCGGACATGGCGAGCTCAACACTGTCCTCGCCCGTGACCATGACCGTGGCGCAGTCGGGGTATTCACTGCGGACGTGTGAGAGCAGGTCCATGCCGGATTCGCCGGGCATGTTGATGTCCAGCAGCGCGAGCTGGAACGCGCCGTCTTTGAGATGCTCGCGGGCATCGTAGGCATCGCCTGCGCCTTCGCATTCGTAGCCGTGCTGAGTCAGGATGCGTTCTGAGGCGCGGCGCAGAGCCGGCTCGTCATCGACAACGAGGATCTTGTTCATCGGCCGAGCACCTGGTCGATCTTCGCCAAAAGCGCCGGGCCGGAGAACGGCTTTTCGATCAGCATCACGCCGTCGGTGAGCGTCTCGGTGGAGTCGAGGATCGGCTGCGCGAACCCGGACATGAACAGGATATGCAGCGATGGGCGCTCGCTGCGCATCCGCTCGGCCAGTTGTGGGCCTGGCATCTGCGGCATGATCACGTCGGTCAGCAACAGGTCGATCCGCTTGCCGCCTTGGGCGGCAGCCAGCGCGTCGGGGCCGTTGGCGGCCGTGACGACCTTGTAGCCGCCGCTCACGAGGATGCGCTCCGTAGCCTCGCGCAGAGGTTGCGCGTCCTCGACGAGCAGGATCGTCTCGCCGCCCACGGTTCGGCTTGGTTGTGGCGCCGCCTCGGTTTTGGCCCGCTCCTGCTCGGTGGCTGGCAGCAGCGCCGTGAAGGTGGTGCCAACGTCGGGCTCGGAGTAGAGCTGTGCGCGACCGCCCGCCTGCTGGATGATCCCGTAGACGGTGGCGAGCCCCAGCCCGGTGCCCTGTCCTGGCGGCTTGGTCGTAAAGAAAGGGTCGAACACGCGCTCCAGCACCTCGGGGGCCATGCCAGTGCCAGTGTCGCTGACGCGCAGCCGCACATGAGGGCCGGGTGAGAGCTCCGGGCGCGTGGCTGCGTACCCCTCATCGATGTGCATGTCGGCGGTGTCGATCCGCAAAAGCCCGCCATCGGGCATCGCGTCGCGCGCATTGACGGCGAGGTTCACGAGGATCTGCTCGAGCTGGCCGGGGTCGATCAGCACCGCGCCGAGGCCCTCTGCGAGCGAGCTCTGCAGGTCGATGTGCTCTCCGAGCGTGCGCCGCAGCAGCTGCTCGATGTTGCGCACGACGGCGTTGACGTCCACGACCTCCGGTTGGACGACCTCGCGGCGCGCAAACGCAAGCAACTGGTGGGTGAGCTGTGCGGCGCGCTCGCCAGCGAGGCGGATCTGCGCGAGATCCTCACGGGCACCCTGCCAACGCTCCTGCCCGTCGCGTGTGGCGGCGCTCTCCACGTCGCTAGCGACGAACGCGGTGTAGTTGATGATGACCGCCAGCAGGTTGTTGAAGTCGTGGGCGATGCCGCCGGCGAGCTGACCGAGACTCTCAAGGCGGTGGGCCTCGTGCACCTGGTTCTGCATCCTGGCCCGGTCTGCCTCGGCGCGCAGCTGCTCCTGCTCGGCGCGCAGCTGCTCTTGCGCGGCGGCCTCGGCGACGCGCTCGGTGATGTCGCGGATCGCGGCCAGGGCGATCACTCCGTCGTCGCTCTGCACGCCGGAGAGGCTGATCTCGGCTGGGAACTCGCTGCCGTCGCGGCGACGACCGTACAGCTCGAGGCCCGCGCCCATCGGCCGCGCACGGGCA
>JASLHP010000411.1 GCA_030149625.1 Solirubrobacteraceae bacterium | reverse complement strand
CACGCGATGCATGTACCCCGCACCATGTTCGCTGCCGGCATCGACCGCTACGGTGGACCCGAGGTGATCACGGCTCATGCCTTGCCGGTCCCGGAAGTCGATGCCGGCGAAGTCTTGATCGACGTCGATACCGCCGGCGTCGGCCGATATCGCGGGCACGTTCGACCGGCTGCTGCTCTCACCCTTCGGCGCGGTGCGCAGCGTGCTCGCGATGACGCTGTTCCCGATGGTCTACTCGTTCGTGCTCGCGGTCTTCACGCTCGGCCTCGGCTGCGTCATCTTCGGGCTGGATCTGCACTGGTCGACGGTGCCGGAGACGATCCCGGTGATGGGGCTCGTGCTGCTCGCGTTCCTGCCATTCGGCGTGCTGTTCGCGGCGCTCACCGTCGTCATCAAGCAGGGCAACGTCGGCACCAGCTGGGTGATCGCGCTGCTGTCGATCGTCGGCGGCCTGTACTTCCCCGTGTCGCTGCTGCCGGGTTGGCTGCAGACGATCTCGCGACTGCAGCCGTTCACGGCCGCCACCGACCTGCTGCGCCACCTGCTCGTCAACAGCTCGCTCGGCGAGTCGCCGCAGACCTCGCTGCTGAAGCTCGTCGGGTTCGCCGCGGTGCTGCTGCCGGCCTCGATCCTGATCCTCGCACGCGCGATCCGCCTCGGGCAGCAACGCGGCACGATCATCGAGTACTGATGCTTGGATCGATGGTGAATTGATTATGATCTCTGAGCACGTGCCCGACGCCTCCTCGCTGCTGGCAACGAAGGTCAAGGTGCCGCAACACGTCGTCTATCGCAGCTTCCCGTCAGAGACGGTCGTGCTGAACCTGCAGACGGGCCGCTACCACGGCCTCAACGCGACCGCCGGGCAGATGCTCGACGCGCTGACGCGCGCCGACTGCGTGCGCGGCGCGGCGGCCGAGCTCGCGAGCGCCTACGCCCAGCCCCAGGACGTGATCGAGAATGACCTGTGCGAGCTGTGTGCGTCGCTGCTCGAGCGCGGGTTGATCGAAACCGATGGCAGCACGCAGCCCTGAACGGCAGGGGGCGCCAGCCGCGCCGGCCGGCTACACCTCCGGCAGCTACCCGGAGCCTCTGAGCCACAGCGAGCGCGTGCGGCTCGCCGTGGAGATCCTCGCGGCCTACGCGCATGCGCGGCGCGCGCTGCGACGCGCGCCGATCGAGGCCGCTGTCGCGACGCTGCGCTCGCAGTCGCCGCCGCCGGCCGCGGAGGAGACCGGCTCGCTGGAGCATGCGCGGCGCTTGGGCTGGGCGGTCACGCGGCTGCTCTCACACGTGCCCGGCGACACACGTTGTCTGGCGCGCTCGCTCGTGCTCACGCGTCTGCTCGCCACGCGCGGCATCCAGGCCAAGCTCGTGATCGGCGCGCGCACCGAGCCCGAATTCCTCGCGCACGCCTGGGTCGAGCATGCGGGCAGTGCCGTGCTCGACCCGGGCGACGGCTCCTTCGGCCGCCTCGTCGAGCTGTAGATGCCCGATCGAGCGCCGATGCGCGCGACGGCCTTCGGCCTCGACATCGAGGCGACGACGGCGCTGTCGTTCCTGCGCCACGCGAGCGCCGCGCCAACCGGGCGCCGGCTGTCGATCTGCGTGCGCCCCGACGCGCGGGCGCGCGAGCTGTGGCCCGCGGGCGGCGAGTTGATCTGCGACGAACGCGTACCCGACGGCGGCGTCAACTACCGCATCGAGACGCACGCCGACGGTGGCTATCTGATCTCCGGCGCGGAGTACGGAGCGCACCTGCTCTCCGCCGACGGACGCCAGCTGCAGTGCTTCCCCGAAGGCCGGCCCGACGACGGCTGGCAGCGAATGCTCGTCGCCCAGGTGCTGCCATTCGCGGCGCTCCTGCACGGCCTCGAGGTGTTCCACGCGAGCGCCGTCGTGCAGCGCGGCACGGTGCTCGCCGTGCACGGACCGTCGCGCTCGGGCAAGACCTCGCTCGCGCTCGAGCTGTGCGCGCGCGGCGCGAGCTTCATGGCCGACGACGTGCTGGCGCTCGAGACGCGCGACGGTGCCCTGTTCGCACACCCGGGCTCGCCCGTCGCGGGCGTCGCGCTCGAGCACGAGCGATCCCAGCTGGACGACGACGGTGGCGATCGCGTGATCGCAGTCAACGCCAGGGAGCGGATCGTGCAGATGGCCGGCGCCGACGAGCCCGCCGCGCTTGGCGTGCTGCTGTTCCTCGACCGCAAAGCCGACGGCCCCGCGAGTCCCAGCTTCCAAGCGTGCACGGACGCGCGGCTGCTGCTCGCCGCCACGTTCAACTTCGTGCTCGCCACGCCCGAGCGACTGCAGCGACTGCTCGAGGTGTGCGCGCTGGCCGCGCGGCTGCGCGTGGAGCTCGTCTCCTGCGGGCCGCGCACCGGCGTGCCCGAGCTGGCCGACGCGGTCGAACGGCAGCTACGGTCCCCGCGATCTCAGCGGCGCGAGACGTCTTCTAGGTAACTCTGCACCCAGCTCTCGGACAGCTCGTCGGCTTGTCGGCTCATCGAGCGACGCGTGGACGGCGGCACCGCGTCGTGGGCGATTCCCAACACGTCGAGCACGCGCGCGACCGATCCGTCAGGATCGCCGGCGACTTCCTCATAGAGCAGCGACAGCGGCCGCTGCCCGATGCGAAAGAAGAATCCCCGCCACGCGTCCTCATGGCGGCGCAGCTGATCGAGAAGGTGGCCGATCGCGTCGAATGAGTACACCGCTCGACGCTCGGGCATCTCCTCCTCAGCCGGGGCGCCGGCCGCTTTGCGCCAAACCCAGGTCTGCAGCGCGCGCCACAACGAGACAGCCTGGCGGACCTTGTCGCTACGAG
>JASLHP010000285.1 GCA_030149625.1 Solirubrobacteraceae bacterium | reverse complement strand
GCGCGCCGCGGCGGCTTGGCCGGGCTGCGCGCCGCGGCCACGTGAGGTCCGCTGGCAATGCCCAGCAGCGCGGCGTCGCGAACCATACGAAAATCGCGCACGCGTAAACCCCGCATGCGCCGTCTCAGGATGGGCTGAGCACGCCGCTGCGGAAAATCACGCACGCGTAAACCGCGCATGAGTCGTCTCACGACGGGCTGAGCACGCCGCTGCGCTTGATCGTGCGCACGATCGGGACCGTCTCCACGCGCTCGACGGCCGGCAGCGCGGCGATGCGAGTCGTCAGGTAGGTGTAGAGCGCGGTGGTGTCCGGGCACACCACCGACACGCACAGGTTCGTAGCGCCGCTGGTCGCGGCCACGAACGCCGTCTCCGGGTGCTCGCGCAGCGCCCCGCCCGTGCGCTCCAGCTCGCTCGGTGCGACGGCCATCCACAGCATCGCGCGCACGTGCAGGTCCAGCAGCGCCTGCTCGAAGTCCACATCGAAGTACAGCGTGCCGTTCTCGCGCAGCTCGGACATGCGCCGGCGCACGGTCGTCTGCGAGGCATCGCTCGCGGCCGCCAGCTCGGCGAACGTGGTGCGTCCGTCGCGCTCGAGCGCCTGCAGCAGTCGCCGGTCGAGCTCGCTGAGGGTCACCGGATGCGCCGGCGGTCTTGGTGGCGGCGCCCGCAAGCGCGCGATCTGGTCCTCCGACAGCGTTCCAACCTTGCTGATCAGCGCGGCGGCGTCGCCGAAGAACGTGTGCAGCACGCACTGCGCGATCATCCCCACCACGAAGCGATTGCGCGGCAGCGTCTGCAGCAGCACGCGCTCGCCGTCGGCCGTCGGGTCGGTGCGTACCGCGCAGGTGATCTCCGTGCCTCCAGCGGAAAGACTGATCCACGACGTGTCGGGCCTGCGTGCGAGCGCGTCGGCCGCGGCCGACGCGGCCGCGGGGATGCACTGCACGCGCACGATCCAGCGCGTGTGACGCAGACGCTCGGGGTCGCTGAGCCCGCGCACTCGCAACATCCCCGCCTCGGTCAGCCGGTTGTAGCGACGCGCGATCGTCTGATCGGACACGCCGAGCACCTCGGCGATCAGGCTGAACGGCGCACGGCCGTCGAGCTGCAGCGCCTGCAGAAGCTGTATGTCGAGCGCATCTGGCATCGAATATCGCCGCTAATCTAGCTGATCAGCTCGATATCCACCGAGATTCAAGCAGAGGCTGGACCTATATCCGCCGTATTGGCACGATGGTGGAGGATTCTTCTGCTCTTCGTCCGCCGCGACTGCCTCGTGGGCGAGAGCGCAACGAAACGGAGGACGACGTGAACACCGACGCCACACCGACCCGCAGCCGTTGGTGGCCGCTCGTGGCCATCTGCCTCGGCACCTTCATCCTGCTCGTCGACGTCACGATCGTCAGCGTCGCGCTGCCCTCGATGTCAAGCGATCTACACGCGCGACTGTCCTCGTTGCAGTGGGTGATCGACGCCTACGCGCTCTCGCTTGCCGCGCTGCTGCTCCTGGGTGGCTCGCTCGCCGACCGCTTCGGCCGCCGGCTCACCTTCCAGGTCGGCCTGATCGTGTTCGCGGTCTCCTCGCTGTGCTGCGCGCTGGCTCCCAGCGCCGGCCTGCTGATCGCCGCGCGCGCGGTCCAGGGGGCCGGCGCGGCGGCGATGTTCGCCACCAACAGCGCCCTGCTCAACACGACCTACGGGGGGCGCGACCGCGGCGTCGCGTTCGGGGTCTGGGGCGCCGTCACAGGTGCTGCCGCCGCGATCGCCCCGATCCTCGGCGGCCTGCTGATCGACGCTTTCGACTGGCGCGCGATCTTCCTCGTCAACCTCCCGATCGCCGCTGTCGCGGTGGCCATGACCCAGCGGGTGCTTGCGGAGTCCCGCGGCCACAGCGAGCGGCTCGACTGGGCTGGGGCCACGACCTTCACGATCGCCGCCGGCAGCCTCACCTTCGCGCTGATCCACGGCGGCGAGTCCGGCTGGGGCGCGAGCACCACGCTCCTCGCGTTCTTTGCCGCCGCCGTCGCGCTGCTCGCGTTCGTCATCCTCGAGCCGCGCCTGCGCTCGCCGTTGATCGACCTCGCGCTGCTGCGCGACCCGTCGTTCGCGACGCTGATGATCGCCGCCGTGCTGCTCGCAGCCGGCGCTTTCGCCCCGTTCGTCTACACGCAGTTGTGGCTGCAGTCGGTGCTCGGGCTTTCGGCGATCGACGCCGGGCTCGTGGTCTCGCCGCTCGCCGCGGTGGCCTTCGCCGTCTCCGCCGGCGTCGGGCGCTTCATGCATCACATCCCCGCGCGCCTGCCGCTGGGCGGCGGACTGCTGTTGATCGGCGCGGGCTCGCTGCTGCGCTGCGCGATCGGCGCCTCCTCTGGCTGGGCTGTGCTGATCCCCGGGCTGATCGTTACCGGCGTCGGCGTCGGCCTGGCCTCGCCGGTGCTGGTCTCGGCCACGCTCGCCGCCGTGCGCCCCGAGCGCGCCGGCATGGCCAGCGGCAGCGTCAACACCTTCCGCCAGCTCGGCTACGCGCTCGGCATCGCCGCCCTGGGCACGATCTTTGCGACCCGCCTCGGCGACTCGCTCGCGCGCAGCGGTCACTTCGCCGATCCTCACGCGGCCGCCGCGGTCGCCTCGCAGGGCGGGGCCGGGGTCCTGGTCGCGCACGCCGGAACGAGCGCTCGAGCTGGCGTCGCCCATGCGATTCGCGTCGCGTACGCAAGCGGGCAGAACGACATCTACCTGATCGCCGGCTTGGCGGCGATCCTCGGCGGCTTGTTGGTGCTCGCGCTCGTGCGTCCAGCGCCGGCTCCGGTTGCCGCCGCCGCGCCCGCCACCACCTGAGCCGCTCAGATCTCCAGCAGGGTAGAGCCGAGCTCGACGTCGCCGCCGACCGGCGCGGTGCCCCTGCCGACTGACGCGGTGCCCCCGCCGACTGGCTGGCAGGGGCACCGCCATGATCGTCTCCGCGGCGCTCAGTGCGTCAGGAAATCGGCCCCGAGGACTCCCGCCATCACGCCGTAGCCGAGCGTGGTGGGGTGAATGTCGGCATTGGGACTCGTCGGATTGAACGTACCGCCTGGGCACATGGCCGTGAACGCGCAGATCGTCAGCAGATCGGTGGATTCCGGCGCTCCAGTGAGGATCGACGGGTTGAACGGTGGCTCGGGGTTGGCGAAGCTGGTCTCAGGAACCCCGGCGGCCACGTGTTCGAGCGCCGCGTTGAGCGCCGCCGTCGTCCTGTCGCCGCCAGGCGCGGGCAGCACCGTCGGGTACGGGTTGTAGAGCCCGATCAGCACGATTTGCGCTTTCGGTGCGGCGGCGTGCAGCTGCACGAGGATCGAGTAGACGTTCGCGGCGATGTGCCCGAACTCGGCTTCGACTTCCGCGGGGCTGCAGCTGAACGTCGCCGGGAAGCCGCACTTGCTCGCGAGGAACTGAAGTACGTCGTTTGCGCCGATGTCCAGCGTGATCGGGCTGACTTCGGGGTTTTCTTTGAGGATCGCGAGCGCGTCGGCGAGCTGCGAGGTATAGGGGGTGTAGGGGTGGTGCAGGAACGCGTACGGGAACGGGGTGCCGGTCGGGCCGCCGGCGCAGTACCCGGGAATGCCCGAGCCGTCGATGAACGTTTCGGTGGTCTCGCCGGGGCAGCCGTCGTTGATTATCTGAAGTTTTGGATGGGCGAGCTTCAGCGCGGCGCCGAAGTCATCCACATAGCCCTGGTCGAACGTCGACGGTTCGACGTAGCCTTTCTTTTCCAGCTCTTGCTTGAACTGCGCGGCGTGATAGCCGTAGGCAAGCGAGTCGCCGAGCGCGAGGTAGGTGTTTCCGACTTGGGCGGCGTTCGCGATCTGGGTGAACGCGAGCGCTCCAAGCGAGACGATGGCTAGCGCGAAGCACGTCAACAGACGCGCGCGGGATCGGTGCGGAACAGGCATGAATCCTCCTCGGGATCGGACGACAGTGCCCGGGGCCTTTGCTCCTCCCCAGCGCGTCGGCCTCGGCTGGAGCGCTTAGACTAACCAGCCGTCCAAGTTCCGGCAACCGGATCTGTTCTCGCGGGTCGGCAGCGCAAGGGGCTCACCTGAAGCGCCTCATATCGCGTCCAGGTCATCGAGCCTCGCGCTGGACATCAGCACGTTCTCGCCGTGGAAAGGCACCGCCTCGGCTTCGAGCAGCCGCCTCTGACGCGCGCCCTTCGCGAGCGAGCCATCGGCGCGGACGACCCGGTGCCACGGTGCGTCGCGTGCGTCGGCGCGGCTCAGCACGTAGCCGGCGAGACGAGGCGCGCCGGGGGAGACGTCGCCATACGTGCGCACGTAGCCGGGGGGAATTGCGCGCACGCGCCGCAAGACCGCCTCGGCGTTCGCGTCCCGCCTGTCTGTCATCCGACACATGGTGGCAGCAGATCCAGCGAGCTCGCGGCGGGCGGCCCCCGCACGCACGTCTGACGCGCAGCGACGGGACTCCGACGGTCGTGATTGACTGCATTCGATGCAAGGGCTTCCGCTCGGTGAGGCGGTGACGTGGGCACCGGCCAGGCGCCCCGCGCGCGAGGTGCTGCGCGGCGCGCACGTGCTGGTCCGTCCGATCGATCCGCGGGCCGATGCGCAGTCGCTGTTTGCGGCGTCACATCCCGAGAGCGGCGATCGCGCGATCTGGACATACCTCCCGGATGGCCCCTACGAGAGCGTCGAGCAGCTGCGGAGCGCCCTCAGCTCGGTGGCGGACATCGAGGACGCCGTCTACTTCGCGCTCGAACCGCTCTCCGGCGGCGCGCCGCTCGGGATGGCCGCCTACCTGCGCATCACGCCGCAGTTCGGCGTGATCGAGATCGGACACATCTGGTTCGCTGCGCGGCTCAAGCGCACAACCGCCGCCACCGAGGCGATCTACCTGCTGGCACGACACGCGTTCGACGAGCTCGGATATCGCCGTCTCGAGTGGAAGTGCAACGCGCTCAACGCGGCGTCTCGCGCCGCGGCCGCGCGCTTCGGGTTCACATTCGAGGGCATCTTTCGCAAGCACATGGTCGTCAAGGGACGCAATCGCGACACGGCCTGGTTCTCGATCACCGACGAGGAGTGGCCGGCGATTCGCGCCGGCTTCGAAGTGTGGCTCGCGGCCGAGAACTTCGACGGCGATGGGCGCCAGCGGCGTTCGCTCGGCGAGACGATCGGCGAGGCCCGGCGAGCGCGGTCCTGA
>JASLHP010000190.1 GCA_030149625.1 Solirubrobacteraceae bacterium | reverse complement strand
GCCGGCATCGAGGCGCGCGGGGCGACGATCGACGACTTCCGCCATGTCGATGGCGTGTGGGGCTCTTTTCAGGATCGCTTCCAGGTGCACAGGCGCGAGGGCGAGCCATGTGGGCGCTGCGGCAGGACGATCGTGAAGATGGTCGTAGGGGGCCGTGGGACCTATGTGTGCGAGAGCTGCCAGCCGCGCCCGCGCGCTAGGCCGCGAGCAGCTCGTCGAGACGACCGCTCTCGACTGCGCTGAGCGTCTCGGAGAAGCCGCCGAGCAACTCCTCGCCTACGAGCACCTGGGGGAAGGTCATCATGCCGGTCCTACTGGCGAGCTCCACGCGCCCAGGAGCGTCCTTGGAGAGGTTGACCTCGGAGAACTGCACCCCGCGTGCCTTCAACAGGCCCTTTACGCGCGCACAGAACGAGCACGGCTCCGTAGTGTAAACGGTGACTTGTGGCTTGACTCCACTCATTACTTCATAAAATATAGCAATGGCCGTCTCAGGAAATAGACAGCCAGCCATGAGGGGCGATCAAGGCCAATCTACCCACTCAGCCTGCCAAAAGGCTCCGCCGCGCGTGATCTTAGACTCGCTCGGGAGATGCCTGGACTGGTGAAGACCGAGGCCGTCGTGCTGCGCTCGATGCGCTACGGCGAGGCTGACCGCATCCTGCATCTATATACGCCCGATCGCGGCCGCGTTGGCGCGATCGCGAAGGGCGTGCGCCGCGCACGCAGTCGCTTTGGGGGGCGTCTGGAGCCGTTCTTTCGCCTGCACATCGAGCTGCACGAAGGACGCGGCGAGCTGCTGACGGTGACGGGTGCGCAGACGATCGACGGCCACGCGCGTCTGCGCTCGGACGCGCGTGCGCTGGATGCGGCGGCGCGCGCGTGCGACGCGGTGGGGCGGCTGTTCGAGACCTCCGAGCCGCATCCCGGCGTGTTCAACCTGCTGTGCCGCCAGCTGCAGCTGCTCGACGAGCGCGCCGGCGCCATCGCGGTCGCGGATGCGGATCGGCCCGGATCGACCGGCGCTCGCGCGGGGGCGCTCGCGTTTCGCCTGAAGCTGCTGCTCGCGGCAGGTCTCGCGCCGCAGCTGGCCACGTGCGCCAACTGCGGCGAGCACGAGCACCTCGTGGGCTTCTCCGGCGCGGCCGGCGGCGTCGTCTGCACGGCCTGCGAGGCGGGCTCGTTCGCGCTTGGCGAGGACGCGTACGTGTTCATGACCGAGGCGCTCGGCCGCGCGCTGACAGACGTGCCGCCCGCGCCCGCGCCGGCGCTCGGCCAGGTCGAGCGGGCGATCGCGGCGACGCTCGAGCACCACGCGCACGTGCGGCTGATGCCCGCGGTGGGGCACGCTGTCTGATCCGGGTATCGTGGTGCGTCGTGGACGAGGGCCTGCCGATCTCCTACCAGCTGCTCGACGAGGGCGTGCCCGTGTTGGCGTCCGGCGGAGAGCGGGTCGGTACGGTCGGCAGCGTGCTGAGCGCGCCCGAGGAGGACGTGTTCCACGGGCTGCTGATCAACACGCCCGCACACGGCATCCGCTTCTTGGAGGCCAGCTCGATCGCGTCGATCCACGAGCATGGCGTCGATCTGCGGATCGACGCGGAGGCTGCGAACAGCCTGCCAGCGCCGGAGCACAAGGCGCCGGTGTACGACGAGGACCCGGAGAAGCAACAGCGCTGGCGCCACTGGGTGCACAAGCTCACGGGGCGCAACGACTGGCACCACGAGCGCTGAGCGGCTCGCCGAGCTGTTCGGCGGACATCGCCGGCAGCCTGGCCGAGCCAGCCGCGGCCGCTGCCACAATCGAGCGATGAGCATCGCCACTGAAGCCGAGACGGTCGCGGCGGGCTTCGCGGAGCGCTGCGCCGAGCGGGAGGAGTCGCTGCTGTCCCCGCTCGCGGCGCGCTCCTATCCGGCGCTGCGGGCGCGCGCGGAGGACGACTGCTCGCTGCGCACGCCGTTCCAGCGCGACCGCGACCGGATCGTGCACAGCAAGGCGTTCCGGCGACTGACACACAAGACGCAGGTGTTCGTCGCGCCGCTGGGCGACCATTACCGCACGCGCTTGACGCACACGCTGGAGGTGACGAGCATCTCGCGCACGGTGGCGCGCGCGCTGCGCCTCAACGAGGATCTGGTGGAGGCGATCGGCCTCGGCCACGATCTCGGTCACCCTCCCTTTGGGCACATCGGCGAGGAGGTGCTGGACGGGTGCCTGAAACGGCGCTTCGGGCGCGACTTTCGCCATTTCGAGCACTCGCTGCGCGTGGTGGACCGCTTGGAGCGCGATGGTGCGGGCTTGAACCTGACGGAGCAGGTACGCGACGGAATCGCGCGTCACTCGAGCCGAACGCCGCCGCCACGGACGCTCGAGGGCGCGATCGTGCGCGTGATCGACCGCGTGGCATACATCAACCACGACATCGACGACGCGGTGCGCGCGGGGCTGTTGAGCGAGCGGGAGCTGCCGCGCGAGCCGATCGCGGTTCTGGGCGCGAGCGGCTCGGCACGGATCGACGCGCTGGTGCACGACATGGTCGAGCACTCGTGGCGCGCGGGCGAGATCGTGCAGGGCCCGCTGGCGGGGCCGGCGATGGCGAAGCTGCGCGACTTCATGTTCGAGCGCGTGTATCTAGGGCCGACGGTGCGCGCCGAGCACGCGAAGATCGCGACGGTGCTGCGCAGACTGTTCGAGCACTACACCGAGCATCCGGAGCTGTTGCCGCGTGGCCCCGGCGAGGCCGTGCCGCGCGGCGAGGACGTGCTGGCTGAGCGAGTGACGGACTACCTGGCGGGCATGACCGACCGTTATTGCATCAGGGAGTACACGGACCGCTGGGACATCGGCCAGCAGGTGCCGCGAGCTTTCGCCCGCTAGCGTTGCGTCGGTGGCGCTTTACACCAACGACTCAAAGGATCGCGTGCGCGAGGCGGTGGACTTCCTCGAGTTGGTGTCGGCCAAGACGGAGCTTCGCCGCGCCGGCCCCGCGCGCTATGAGGGACTGTGTCCCTTCCATGACGAGCGCACGCCGTCGTTCGGAATCGACCCGACGCAGAAGGTGTACTACTGCTTCGGCTGCCAGGCTTCGGGAGACGTGTTCACGTTCGTGCAGGAGACCGAAGGCGTCGACTTCAAAGGCGCGCTGGAGCTGCTCGCGGAACGCTACGGCGTCGAGCTGCAGCGCGAGGCGGAGGACCCGAGAGAGCAGGAGCGGCGCAGGCGCAGGGAGCGGCTGCTCGAGCTGCTGGGCCGTACGGCGGCGTACTACGAGCGCTACCTGTGGGAGTCCGAGGAGGCGGCGCGCGCGCGCGAGTACCTGCTTGCAAGGGGATTGGACGAGCAGGCGCTGCGCGAGTTTCGCGTGGGGTACGCGCCGAGCGCGTGGGACCGGGTACTGCTGGCCTCGCGCCGTGGCGGCTTCTCCGAGCAAGAGCTATACGAGACCGGTCTCGCGCAGCGCTCGAAGGAGAACGGGCGTCTGTACGACCGCTTCCGCTCACGCATCATGTTCCCGCTGGCGGACGTGCGCGGGCGCGTGCTCGGCTTCGGCGCGCGCGCGATGCGCGAGGAGCAGCGACCGAAGTACCTGAATACCTCCGACAACGACATCTACCACAAGGGCCTACAGCTGTATGGCGCGGACCTGGCGCGCGCGCACGCGACGAAGGCGGGCGAGGTGATCTTGTGCGAGGGCTACACGGACGTGATCGCGATGCGCCAGTCGGGAATTCGCAACGTGGTCGGCCTGATGGGCACGGCGCTGACGAGCGAGCAGGTGGGCGAGCTCGCGCGCATGGCGCAGAAGGTGCTGTTGGCGCTGGACGCCGATAGCGCGGGACAGGAGGCGATGCTGAAGGCGTTTCGCCTCGCGAACAAGCGCAAGCTCGAGCTGCGCGTGGTGACGCTGCCCGCGGGCGCCGACCCCGCGGAGCTGATCCAACGCGATGGCGCGGAGGCGATGCGGGCGCTGGTGAAGGACTCGATCTCATTCGTGCGTTTTCGCGCGGAGCGCGTGCTCGCGAGCGGTGACCCATCGAATACGGAAGAGCAGGACCGCATGATCGAGGAGCTGCGCCCGGTGTTCGCGGAGCTGCCGCCGAGCGCGCTGCGGATGGAGCTGACGCAGATCGTGGACAGTCGCATGGCGCTGCGCGACGGGCTGGCGGAGCAGTTGCTGGCGGCGCCGTCGCGCGCGCCGCAGCGGCGAGCCGAGCGTGGGCGGGGTGCGATGCGAGGCGGCGAGGATGACGGTGGCGGCCAGGTGCACAGGCGCCAAGCGCGGGCTAGCGAGATGACGCGCCGCGAGGAGACCGAGAGGGCGTTCCTCGCCCTCTGCATCGCCTCCCCTGACGAGGGCGCGCCGGCGCTCGCGGGCCTCGACGTCGACGAGCACTTCTCGAGTGGCTTGCTGCGCCGCGCCGCGCGGCATCTGTGCGCTGGCGACCTGCGCGCGCCGATGAGCGAG
>JASLHP010000158.1 GCA_030149625.1 Solirubrobacteraceae bacterium | reverse complement strand
GAGCCCACGCTCGATGTCGACGCGGCCGCCACCCGCGTCGCTGGCGCCAGCGGCCTCGCCGTTCGCCGCCGCGTCGGCGACCCAGCCGCTGGCGATCGCGCTCTTCGGCATCCGCAGTCCGGCCTTGGCCATCGTCTCGCGGAACAGGTCGCGGTCCTCAGCGCACGCGATCGCGTCGTAGTTGGCGCCGATCAGCTCGACGCCGAAGCGCTCCAGCGTGCCGTCGTCGTGCAGCGCCTTCGACAGGTTCAGCGCCGTCTGCCCGCCGAGCGTGCCGAGCAGCGCGTCGGGGCGCTCGCGCTCGATCACCTGCGTGACGGGACCGGGCAGCAGCGGCTCGATGTAGGTCGCGTCGGCGAACTCCGGGTCAGTCATGATCGTCGCCGGGTTGGAGTTGACGAGCACGACCTCGTAGCCCTCCTCGCGCAGCACCTTGCACGCCTGCACGCCCGAGTAGTCGAACTCCGCCGCCTGCCCGATCACGATCGGCCCCGAGCCCAAGATCAGGATCTTGTGGATGTCATCGCGGCGCGGCATCAGGCGACGCTCCATCCACGGCACGCGCGACCCCGCCCGGACCCCCTCGGGGGGGCCCCATAAAAGACGTCGTTCGCGCGCGTCACGCGGCCTCCGCGATGCGCTGCAGAAAACGGTCGAACAGGTACAGGCTGTCGTGCGGCCCCGGTCCTGCCTCGGGGTGATATTGGACGGTGCCGCCGGGCACGTCGAGCAGCTCGAGGCCCTCGACCGTGCGGTCGTATAGGTTCACGTGTGAGAGCTGCGCGGCGCCGAAGTCCGTTTCCCAGCGCACCGGCTCGTCGCTGTCGATCGTGCGTGCGCCGCCGGGCCCAAGCGCGGCGAAGCCGTGGTTCTGTGAGGTGATCTCGACGCGTCCCGTCTGCAGGTCGCGCACCGGATGGTTGGCGCCGTGGTGGCCGAACGGCAGCTTGAACGTGTCCAGGCCAACGGCACGGCACAGCAGCTGATGGCCGAGGCAGATGCCCCAGACCGGCTTGCGGCCGACCAGCTCACGGACCGTGTCGACGATGTAGGACAGCGCGGCGGGGTCGCCCGGGCCGTTCGACAGGAAGATCGCATCCGGGTCCTCCGCGAGCAGCTCCTCGGCGCTGCTCGTGCACGGATGCAACGTCACGCGCGCGCCGCGCGCGACGAGCTCGCGCACCATCGACGCCTTGATGCCCGAGTCCAGCACCGCGATGCGCGCACCGTCACCCGTGCCATGGCGGCTCACCGTCGCTGGCGTGACCACGCGCGCGAGGTCCTGGCCCGACATCGGCGGCTCCGCCTCGATCAGCGCGCGCGCCTCGCTCTCCGACACCGCCGCCGGGAACACGCCCCCGCGCATCGCGCCCGCCTCGCGGATGTGCATCACGAGCGTGCGCGTGTCGACGCCGCTGATCGCCTGCACGCCGCAGTCCTCCAGCCAGTCCAGCCAGCCGCGCTCCGCGCTCGGCGCGTCCTCGCGGTTGCACGCCTCGCGCATGATCGCCGCCCGCGCCCACGGCCGCTCGGACTCCATCGCCTGCGTGCTCACGCCGTAGTTGCCGACGTGCGGGTACGTGTACGCGATCAGCTGGCCCGCGAACGAGGGGTCGGTCATCGACTCCTGATAGCCCGACATGCCCGTCGTAAACACGATCTCACCGACAGCCGGGCGCGCCGGGTCGACGGCGCCGCAGGCCTCGCCGTCGAAGCGCGCGCCGTCCTCCAGCAGGATGTAGGCGGATGAGCTCATCTCAGAGGATCAGCTTCTGGATCGCCTTGAACTCCGGCGTGCCGGCGCGCTCGAGCAGCTCGAACAGGGCCGCCTCGACGGTCGTCACGACGGCGCCGGCGCGCACCAGGCGCTCGAGGCCGCACTCGTAGTCGATCGGGTGGCGCGAGGCGACAGCGTCGGCGGGCACGTGCACCTCGACGCCGTCCGCGAGCAGATCGTGGACCGTCTGGCTGACGCACACGTGCGTCTCGATGCCACACACGATCGCCTGCTCGGCGCCGCCGAGGTCGAAGCCCTCGGCGCGCGCGGCGGAGAACACGCTCTTCTCGATCCGCGCGTGTCCCTCGAGGCCCAGCTCGGGCGCCGTCGGTCCGAGTCCCTTCGGGTACTGCTCGCTGACGAGCAGCCTCAGCCCGAGCACGCGCGTCGACGCGACGAGCTTCGCGCACGCCGCGGCGACGCTCTCGAAACAGTCGTAGGAGCGAAAGCCCTCCTGCACGTCGACGACCACGAGCGCCGCGCGCTCGCGCGAGAGCAGCCCCATCAGGCGCCCGCCCTGCTGCCGCAGCTCGGCGCGAGGCTCATCGCACACCCGCCATCGCGAGCGCGCGGTCGCGATGGGCGATGGCGCCGGCGGCGAGCGTCATCAGCACGCGGCCCTGCAGCGTGCGCCCCGCGAAGCAGCAGTTCTCGGAGCGGCTCTCCCAGCCGTGCTCGCCCGCGACCCACGTCGCGTCGAGGTCGACCAGCGTCAGGCTCGCGCGCTCCCCCACGGCGATCGTCGGCGTCGGCAGCTCGAACAGCGCGGCGCCCGCCGTCATGCGCTCGACGAGCAGCGACAGCTCGAGCACGCCGGCCACCACGAGGCCGGTGTGCAGCGCCGCGAACGCCGTCTCGAGGCCGGTGGAGCCCATCGGCGCCTGCTCGAAGGGCACCTCCTTCTCGTTGCGCGCGTGCGGCGCGTGATCGGTCGCGACACAGTCGATCGTGCCGTCGCGCAGCCCCTCGATCAGCGCGAGACGGTCCTCCTCGGTGGCCAGCGGCGGGTGCATCTTCATGCTCGTGTCCAGCTCACGCACGTCCTCCTCGCTCAGCAGCAGATGGTGCGGGCAGACCTCGGCGCTGACGCGCCAGCCATGTGCCTTGGCGGCCGCGACCGCCGCGACCGAGGCGGCGCACGAGAGGTGCTGGAAGTGCACCCGGCCATCCTCGTAGCCGGCCAGCTCAGCGTCGCGCGCGACCATCGTCGACTCGGCGATCGTCGGTATGCCCGCGATCCCGAGCGCGGCGCTGACGGCGCCCTCGTGCATCGCGCCGCCGCGAGAGAGCGTCGGATCCTCCTCGTGCAAGGCGAGCACGCCGCCGCACAGACGCTGATACTGAAGCGCCTTGCGCAGCACGCCGGCGCTGCGCACCGGCTTGCCGTCGTCGGTGAAGCCAAGCGCGCCCTCCCGCCGGAGCTCCGCCATCTCCGACAGCTGCTCGCCCGCCAGCCCGCGGGTGATCGCCGGCAGGAAGCCGACCGGCACGCATGCCTCGCGCGCGGCCGCGTCGCGCAGCGAGCGCAACAGCGGCGCGGAGTCGAGCACCGGGTCCGTATTCGGCATCGCGATCACCGCGCCGAAGCCGCCGGCGGCGGCCGCGCGCGTGCCGCTCGCGAGGTCCTCCTTGTGCTCCTGCCCCGGCGTGCGCAGGTGCACGTGCGGGTCGAAGAACGCGGGCAGCAGCCGCAGACGGCCCGCGCCGTCGACGAGCTCCGCGCTCGCCGTGTCGCCGACGCGCTCCGCGTCGCCCGCGGACGCGGGCTCGGCCGCGAGCGTTCCCGGCTCGCCGAGCTCGACGATCAGCCCGGCGCGCACGCGCACGTCATGGCGCGCGTCGATCGCCGCGCGCGGGTCGAGCACGTGCACGTCGCGCAGCAGCAGATCCGCGGGCGGCCGCGGCCCGCCGATCAACGGCTCGCCGGCGCTCATGCCGCCCTGCTCGCGGCCATCGCCGCCACCGGGCGCGGCTCTCTGGCGCCGGCGAGCAGCTCGTAGAGCACGGCCATGCGCACGACCACCCCGGCCTGCACCTGCGCGGTGATCAGCGCCTGCGGCGAGTCGACGACCTCGCCGGACAGCTCGACGCCGCGATTGACGGGACCCGGATGCATCAGGATCTGATGCGCCCCGAGCCGCCTGCCGTTGATCTGATACCAGGCCGCGTACTCACGCGTCGAAGGCACCCACGTCTCGCTCATGCGCTCGTTTTGCATCCGCAGCGCGTAGACGATATCGGCGCCGTCGAGCTCGTCGAGCGTGTAGCGCACGTCACAGCCGAGCCGCTCGATGCCGCGCGGAATCAGCGTCGGCGGGCCGACGACGGTGACCTTCGCGCCCATGCGCTGAAACGCGATCACGTTCGAGCGCGCGACGCGCGAGTGCGCGACGTCGCCGACGATCCAGATCGAGCAGCCGTCGATCGCGCCGAGTCGCTGGCGCAGCGTGTAGACGTCGAGCAACGCCTGCGTCGGGTGCTCGTGCTTGCCATCGCCCGCGTTCACGATCGCGGCGCCGCACCAGCGCGAGACGAGCTCGGCGGCGCCCGCCCACGGCGTGCGCAGCACGATCGCATCGGGCTTGTGCGCGCTCAAAGTCAACACCGTGTCCTTCAGCGACTCGCCCTTCTCCACGCTCGAGCCACTCGCGGCGAAGTTGACGACATCCGCCGACAGGCGCTTGGCCGCCAGCTCGAATGAGCTGCGCGTGCGCGTCGACGACTCGTAGAAAAGGTTCAGCACCATTCGCCCGCGCAGCGTCGGCAGCGTCTTTATCTCGCGGTCCGAGACCTCCGCGAAGCGCTCGGCCTGCGCGACGATCCGCTCGATGTCGCTCCGTTGCAGATCCTCGATCGAGATCAGGTGGTTCATGTCGTGGCCTCCGCCGCGGGCTGCTCGGCGATGACCACCTCGTCGATCCCGTCGAGCTCGCGCAGGCGCACGTACACGTGCTCGGAGCTCGACGTGGGCAGGTTCTTGCCGACGTAGTCGGGGCGAATCGGCAGCTCGCGGTGGCCACGGTCGGCGAGCACGGCGAGCTGCACGCGCTGCGGGCGACCGTAGGCTGACAGCGCCTCGATCGCGGCGCGCACCGTGCGGCCGGTGAACAGCACGTCGTCGACGATCACGACCGTCAGCGCGGTGACATCGAAGTCGATGTGCGAGGCGTGCAGCACCGGCGCATCCGGGCGCGTCGCGACGTCGTCGCGATAGAAGCCGATGTCGAGGTCGCCGAGCGGCACCTCGGCGTCCAGCAGCTCCTCCAAGGACGCGTGCAGGCGGTGCGCGAGGAAGGCGCCGCGACGGTGGATGCCGACCAGCGCGGGCGCCGGGCCATTGGCGTTGCGCTCGAGGATCTCGTGCGCGATGCGCGTCAGCGCCCGCCCCACTTCCTCCTCGTGGAGAATGACCTTCTCGTCTGCTGCCATCGATTCCTTCCTGGCCTCACGGGACCGGGTTAAAGGAGCACGCGGAATCTATCAGGGCGACGCGACGGGCTCGGCCCGCGGAGGCCCAGACGCCGCCGGCTCCGACGCGCCGGGCGCCGCTGGCGCCCCTGCGTCGATCACCGCGGACGCCGCTCGCGCGGCCGTCTCGCTCTGGGCGCCCGCCTGCGCGCGTTCGCGCGCCAGCCGCTCGGACCAACGCTCGAGCGCCGCGCCGCCGCGCTCGGGAAACGGCACGTCGATTGTGTCGAAGTCACGCGCCGCCTCGGTCGCGGCGAACACCGCGCGGGCCTCGTCGCGCAGCTCGCCGCCGGCGTAGCGGCTGGAGACGTGCGTGAGCGCAAGCAGCCGCACGTCGGCATCGCGCGCGAGCTCGGCCGCCTGGCGCGCGGTGCTGTGCCGCGTCTGGCGCGCGCGCTCGGCCTCCTCGTGCAGAAACGTCGCCTCGTGCACGAGCACGTCCGCCTGGTGGGAGGCGATCGCGAGCGCGTCGCACGGCGAGGTGTCGCCGGAGAGCACGACCTTGCGCCCCTCTCTGGTCGGTCCCATCACCTGCTCGGGTTTGACGCCGTCGACGGTCTCGCCGCGCTGCAGCCGGCCGAAGTCCGGCCCCGGCTTGACTCCCAGCTCCCGCGCCAGCTTCGGATCCAGGTGCCCCGGCCGCGCGTCCTCGACGAGCGCGTAGCCGAACGAGGACGCGCCCTTGTGGCGCACCGGGATCGCCGCGATCAGATACCCGTCCCGCCTGACCGTCTCAGTCGGCTCGAGCTCGAAGATGTCGCATTTGTATGGAAGCCGACCGAAGACCACGCGCATTTCCGCCATCAGCGCCTTCAAGCCCACGGGTCCGTACACGCCGAGCGGCTCGCTGCGCTCGCGCAGCGCAAACGACTTCAGCATCCCCGGCAGCCCCAGCCAGTGGTCGGCGTGAAAGTGCGTGATGAACACGCTGTCGAGGTCGAGCAGGCCGACCGAGCGCAGCAGCTGGCGCTGCGTGCCTTCCCCGCAGTCGAACAGCAGCCGATCGCCGCCGCGACGGACCAGCACGGCGGGCAGCCCGCGACGCGCGCTCGGCACCGAGCCCGCCGTACCCGCGAAGAACAGCGACAGATCCATGGGCGCAACGGTAGCGGCGGCGGCCCCGACGCGGCCTGCGCCACCCGCGTGCGACGCGTGCTCGACGCGCCGAGCGGCGCTAAGCTCCGAGCTCGGAGATGCGTCCGCGTGGCGACATCTGCGCCCGTAGCTCAGTGGATAGAGCGCTCGCCTCCGGAGCGAGAGGCCGCAAGTTCGAATCTTGCCGGGCGCGTAGGTGGAATGCTTTCGCTGGGGCTGGATTCGGGGTTGGGCAGGTTCATGGATGAGGCTTCAGGTCGGTTGTTGGAAGGCTCATCGGGGCACGCCGCGCCCCGAGCACCGTCAGTCCCCGAGCTTCACGTCGAGCCGCTGCGCGCGATCTCGAAGCGGAATTCCAAGCCCTCGCCCGCGGCGACCTCGGTCAGCCGCCGCTCGGTCCCGCGGGCGCGCTCGACCGTCATGCGCTCAGTGGCGCGTGAGCGCCACGACCGGGATCTGCCGGTCGGTCCTGGCCTGATAGTCGTCGTAGGCTGGCCACGCCTCGACCATCAACGCCCACAGGCGTGCGCGCTCCTCGCCCTCGGCCGTGCTCGCGAGCACCGGCACGGTGTCCGCGAGCACCTCGATCGTCGCCTCGGGATCGGCCAGCAGGTTCTCGTACCAGCTCGGGTGCGCCGGAGCGCCGCCCTTCGACGCGACCACGATCCAGCGCTCGCCGTCAGTGCGGTGGATCAACGGCGTCGTGCGCGGCTCGCCCGAGCTGCGACCGTGGGTCGTGAGCAGCAGGATCGTCGTGCCACGCCAGTGGTAACCACGCTCGCCCGCCGTCTCGCGATACACGCGAACGTGCTCGGCGCCGAACAGCTCGTCGTCGGAAGCGGGCATCGAAAGCGAGTGTAGCGGCGCCGTGCGGCGCGCCCGAGCACGCTTGCTGCTACTGATCTGTCGGCGATGCGAGACGTGACATGAGCACCCAGGAAAGGGGCGACATCGCCCGCGCGGACAAGGCCCAGCGCGCGAGCTCCTTCGCGCGCGTCGCCGACGCGTACGACCGTGGCCGACCGGGCTACCCGCGCGAGGCGATCGAGTGGCTGCTCGGGACACAGCCGCTCGAAGTGCTCGACCTGGGCGCCGGCACCGGCAAGCTGACCGGCGCGCTGCTGTCCGCGGGCCATCGTGTGCTCGCCGTCGAGCCGCTCGCGGAGATGCGCGCGATCCTCGCCGCCACGCTGCCCGACGCCGAGGCGCTCGCGGGCACAGCCGAGGCGCTGCCGCTCGCGGACGCGAGCGTCGACGCGGTCACGGCCGGCTCGGCGTTTCACTGGTTCGACGAACGTCTCGCTCGCGCCGAGATAGCCCGTGTCCTGCGCCCGCCGAGCGTGCTCGGGCTGCTCGGCAACGCCTTCGACACCTCGACGCCATGGGTCGCGCGCGTGCGCGAGCTCCTCGGGCCGCCGGCGATCCAACGGCCGGGCCACTGGCCCGCGGTCGAGGATCTGCGCGAGGACTACGCCGAGGTCGAGGACCGCGAGTTCCCGCACGAGCAGCTGATCGATGTCGCGAGCCTGCGGGACCTCGCGAGCTCTCGCAGCAGCCTCGCGCTGATGGCGAGCGCGCAGCGCGAGCAGGTACTCGCGAGCCTCGACCGGCTATGGGAGCAGCAGCCCGGACTGGCCGGGCACACACGTGCTCTGCTGCCGTGGCGCACGCGCGTGCGCCGCTGTAGGCAGCTGCGATGAGCGCGCGCCGGCTCGCCGTGCGAGCCCGACGATGCGGAGCGCGATGACCGCGCTCACGGCCGGCTTCCTGCCGAGCCCGTCGCGCAACGGCTTCTTGCTGGGGCCGCTGTTCGTGCACGCATACGGTCTCGCCTACGTCGTCGCGGTGCTCGCCGCCGTCGCGATCGCGGCACGCCGCTGGCAGGCCGCCGGCGGCGAGCGCGCGCTCGTTTACGACGTCGCGCTATGGGGCTTTCCCGCCGGCGTGATCGGCGGGCGGCTGTACTTCCTGGCGACGAGCTGGAACGAAGCGCCGCCTCACTGGTGGGGGCCGTTCGCGATCTGGAAGGGCGGCCTCGGGATCTGGGGCGGGATCGCGCTCGGCACGCTCGCGGGAATCTGGGTGCTGCGCCGCCGCGGCGCGAACGTCGCGTTGTTCATGGACGCCGCCGCGCCCGCGCTGCTGGTCGCGCAGGCGATCGGGCGGATCGGCAACTACTTCAACCAGGAGCTGTTCGGCGGCCCAAGCACGCTGCCGTGGGCGCTCGAGATCTCACCCGCGCACCGCCCCAGCGGATACCTGCACTACGCCACGTTCCAGCCGACTTTCCTTTACGAGCTGATCTGGAACCTGCTGCTGGCTGCCGCGCTCGTGTGGCTCGGCCGTCGTCGCGAGATCAAGCCGCCGGGGCTGTTCGCGCTGTACGTCGCCGGCTACTCGTTCGCGCGGATCGGCGAGGAGCTGCTGCGAGTCGATCCCGCCCATCACATCTTCGGCCTGCGGCTGAATTTCTATGTGGCAAGCATCTTCTGCCTCGCCGGGTTGGCGTGGTTCGCGCACACGCAGCGGGGCGAGTCCAACATCGCGCCGGCGGAAGCGCCGCGGGAGGAGCGGCCGCGACAAGCGCGCCGTCGAGCGCTCGTGGTCCTCGGCGCCCGGCGCGACTACTCGCCGCCGCAGTAGCCTGCCGCCTGATGGACGCTGGCACGATCGCCTCGCTCGCGACCGCCGGGGGCACGCTCGTGCTGGCGATCGCCACCTTCTCCTCGACGCGTTCGGCGAACCGCGCCGCGCGTGTCTCCGAGCGGGCGTTGAACGTCGGGCTGCGACCGGTGCTGTTCAACGCGCGCCCGCAGGACCCGCCGCAGAAGGTGGGCTTCATCGACGACCACTGGCTCGTGCTGCGCGACGGGCTCGCGGCGGTGCAACAGGACGACGACAAGCTCTACCTCGCGATCCCGCTGCGCAACGTCGCTTCCGGGATCGCGGTGCTACACGGCTGGCATCTGTGGACGGAGCGCGCGACCGTGACGCAGCAGCCGCCGATCGAGACCCTGGGCGAGGACTTCCGCCGGCTGAGCCGCGACCTGTACGTGCCCGCCGGTGACGTCAGCTTCTGGCAGGCAGCCGTGCGTGACCCCGA
>JASLHP010000001.1 GCA_030149625.1 Solirubrobacteraceae bacterium | reverse complement strand
CAAGCAGGCGCACGCGCTCGGGCTCCAGCACCGCTTCTACTACATGCAGCCCCCCGGCGGGCTTTCGGTCGGACAGCTCGTGCTGGCGCGCACAGACGACGCCACGCCGGTGAAGGGCTCGCTGCAGCTGAACGCGGAGTCGCCGCTGCCTCAGCGTCCGATTCGCGCGGGCGACGTGCTGGTCGTCTCGCTCGACGGCTCGGCCGAATCGGTGCTCGGGCTCGAACGCATGGTCTCGGCGCTCTCGGCGAGAGGGCTCTCGACCGAGTCGCTCGAGGCGCTCACCGCCTGAGGCTCCATCATCGCGAGCAGCAGCGGCGAACGCGCGAGCGCGCCCGCGCCCGCGACGAGAACGACCAGCGAGGCGACGAGCGGCCAGCCCGACAGCGGCGTCGTGTCGAAGTACTCGCCGAACAGCACCGGGGCGACGATCACCGGGATCACCGTCTGCGTCACGAACACGACCGGCGCGACCTGGATCGCCGGCCGCGACTGCAGGCTGCTCATCTCACTGAGGGTGCCGACCCCGGAGGCGAGGGCAGTGCTCGCCGCCCACACGAGGGCGGTCACCACGGCGCCCGTCTTGAAGTCGTTGGCCGCGAGCTTGGTAGCGATCCCGCTCCACGCGAAGCCGCAGCCCGCGCAGAAGATCGTGAGCCCCGCGATGTTGCGGCCGATCGCCCGCAGGGCGTAGGGCAGCAGCGCGAGCGCGCCGACCGCCACGAGCACCACGGTGATCTTCCAGGGCGCGGCCGTCTCCGTGGTGTTGGCCGGGGCGAACAGGCCGGCGCCGACGACCCCGATCGCGATCGCGCAGACGCAGACGTACTCGTAGCGGCCGGGCCGCTCGCCGAGCATGCGCTCGCCCGCGACCATCAGCACCAGCAGGCCCGCTGCGAGCGCCGGCTGTACGACCACCAGCGGCGCGAGGACGAGCGCCACGACCTGCAGCGGGAATCCGAGGATCGACATGCCCGTGCCGAGCAGCCAGCGGCCACGGCGGACCAGGCGCCAGGCGAGCGCGAGGCGCAGGTGTGTGTCCTCGGGCGCCTCCTTGGCGTCCATCGCCTGGAAGGCCACCCCTAGGCTGTAGAGCGTCGAGGCGCCGACGGCGGCCGCGATGCCGAGCACGAGTTCACCCATGACCAGAGACGATCATCGCAGCCGCACAGCACCGATCGCCGGCGCGGTGGCCGCTGCGTACGCCGTCTACGCGCTACCGGCCCTCGCCGCGGCCTGGCCGCCACTGCGCGGCCCGCTCGGGGTCGAGGACCGGACGGCCGGCGGCAGCGGCTACGCGCTCACGTTCGACGACGGGCCGCACGCGCAGGGCACCCCCGCCGTGCTCGAGGTGCTCGCGCGCGAGCACATCAGCGCGACGTTCTTCCTCGTCGGCGAGCAGGTGCGCCGCAACCCGTCGCTGCCGCGGGAGATCCTCGCCGCCGGGCATGCGGTCGGGCTCCACTGCGACCGCCATCGCAACCTGCTGCGGCTCGCGCCCGGCCAGGTGCGCGAGGACATCGCGCGCGCCGAGGACACGATCGCGATCGCGACCGGCCGCGCGCCCGCGCTCTACCGGCCGCCCTACGGGGTGCTCAACGCGAGCGCGCTGGCGATCGCGCGCAGGCGCGGCTGGCGCACGTTGCTGTGGAGCCACTGGGGGCGGGACTGGGAGCGCGAGGCCTCTCCCGAGTCGATCGCCGCCCTCGTGAGCACCGGCGCCGGCTCCGGGTCGGTGCTGCTGCTGCACGACGCCGACGACTACTCGGCGCCGGGCTCGTGGCGCCGCACGGTCGCCGCGCTGCCGGCGGTGATCGAAGCGATGCGGGCGCAAGGCCTCGAGGCGGTGCTGCCGTGAGACGGCACGCACGGCTGCATGAAGGCTTGTGTCGGCTGTCTGACATCGTGCTCTGCCGCTAGCATCGACTGCTTGTCCACCGTCGCCTCCTCGCTGGACCGAGAGCTCGACGCGCGGCCCAGCGTCGTACGGGTTGCCCCTGTGCGCACGCGCTGGTGGATCGAGGTGCTCGTCGTCGTCTGGCTGGCCTGGGTCTACGACGCGGTCAACAACCTCGCCCCGCTGCGCCTGGGCCCGGCGCTCTCGCACGGCCGCGCGATCCTCAGCTTCGAGACCTCGCTGGGGATCGCTCCCGAGCGGGCGCTGGACCACTGGCTCGCCTCGCACCACGCCCTTGCCCTGGGCGTCTCCGATTACTACGACAACGCCCACTTCATCGTGACCGTGGGCCTGCTCGCCCTGCTCTGGTGGCAGGGCGCGACCCGCTACCGCCCGATGCGCAACGCGCTGGTGGCGATCAACCTGCTCGCGTTCGTCGTCTTCTGGCTGTTCCCGGTCGCGCCGCCCCGCATGCTCGGCGGCTTCACCGACGTCGTCGCCTCAACCGGGGCGATCGGCTCGTGGCACACCGGCGCGCTGGCCTCTGAGGCGAACCAACTCGCGGCGATGCCGTCGCTGCACATCGCCTGGGCGCTGTGGTGCACCGTCGCGGTGTGGCAGCTCACGCGGCGGCCGGTGCTGCGCGCGCTGGGCGTCCTGTACCCATGCCTGACCGGGTTCGCGGTGCTCTCCACGGGCAACCATTACGTGCTCGACGTGGTCGCCGGGGCGGCGCTCACAGCCGTCTCGTTCGCGTGTGTCTCGTGGGCGCCGCGCGCGGTCGCCCGGGCACGCGCGAGGCCCCTGTCCGACGCGGCCGGCGCCTGAGAGGTAGAGACGCGGCGGTCGGCGCGTCCGCCCTCGCCCGTGGCGCATGTCACAAAGTTGTTACGAAGTTCAAGTTCGGATAAAGTGGGCGCCGCCGCCGCTGACTGTTGAGGGACACCTCCGACGGCTCCGCCTCGAGAGAGCGCGGCCCCTCATGCGTCTGTAGGGTGGCCCCATCGACATGCCCGATTTCGACCCCCACGAGGACCCAACGCGCCTGCCCGCGCGTAGCCCGAGGCGCCGTCGCGCCCGGCCTGCGCCGCTCGCGCGCCGGCACGCCCGGCGCCGGGCATGCCGCCCGCTGACGGCGGCGATCGCATTGACGCTAGCTCCTCAGGCGCCGCGCCGCGCGCGCTGCCATCGTTCCCGCGGCGGGCGCCGCGGGCCTCTCTCCTGACGTGGTCCTGCTGAGATACCTCGACGTGTGCCTGGTGCTCGCGACGGCTCCGTTCGTGCTGATCGCAGGGCTGCCGCTGTTCGGCTACCTGGTCGCGACCGCGGCGTGGCTGCTGACGCGGCTCGGCACGACCTTCGTGCAGGAGCGCGCGCTGCGCGTCGGCGACGCGAAGGTGCGCGCCGGGATGCAGGTGGGCAGCATGATGGGGCGGATCTGGAT
>JASLHP010000431.1 GCA_030149625.1 Solirubrobacteraceae bacterium | reverse complement strand
GGCACGGCCGTGCCCGCCGCGGGCACGGCCGCCCTTGCCTAGCTAAATCCGGGACCTAGCACCTAGTTTTTCATTTCGTTCCTGTTCGGGAAGTTAAGTAAGAATTCTTTGGCTTCAAAAGTGGCTTTTTTGGCTTTGCCGCCTTCCTCGCCAGCTTCCAACCCCGCGACCACCGGTTCAGCTTTGTTGTTTTCGTAGGCTTTCACCTGCTGCACACCGGATACTGTTTGTAGTAGCACTTCGAATTCTTTTGTTTCCGGCATGGCTTCTTTCAGCGGATCGATTATGCCCAGCACCTCGCCCAGCACTAACAATAATTTGACAGCTGCTCCTGGGCATTCTATGTGCACGTCGGCTGCGGGCAGCGAGAACAGCATCAGGCGCCTGTCTTTCGCTTCGATGATCAGTAACACGAGCCGCCATTCACCTGAGAATAAGATGGTGCCCGCCGCGTCTCCTAAGCTATTGCATTCTTGACCGCCCTGGAAGCATTTTTCGAATGTAACTTTGAACGGTCCTGCTTTATTGCTTCCCGCGTTGAATGAATAGCTCGCGGAGCTTTTTTCACATTTGATGGTGGCGCCGCCTTCGACGACTAGGGTTGCTTTGCTGGTAGTTGATGTTGCTGTTTCCGGGTTCCCGTTTTTAAATTCGGGTAAAATCATTTCCGCGGCAGATGCGGCCGTCGCGCCAAATGAAACGCACATCAGCAATGTGACTCCCAGCCCCAAGAGCGGGAATCTGACTCGGCGAATCATGGTTGACCCCCTGGTCCGTGTGTCTGAAGGATCAGGACGGACGGCAGTGCACGAGGAGTCATTTGCCCGGCACGCGTCCGCTGACCCCAACGGTGTTGATTAGCGTCTCACAGAGGAGCCCAATAAGCTAGTCATTAGATCAAAGATTTCTGAATACTGGGCAAGTGCCCCCGGAGATGGTGTACCCTGCCGCGCAAGCCGTTGATCGCGCACTCCAGCGCTGCCTAGACGCCCGCCGACGCGGGCTCGTCGGCGACCGAGGCGCCGCTCAAGAGCGCCGCGTAGCGCCCGCCGAGCGCGACCAGCTCAGGATGCGTGCCGCGCTCGACGATCATGCCAGCGTCGAGCACGAGGATCTGATCGGCATCGCGGATCGTCGAGAGCCGGTGCGCGATCGCGATCGTCGTGCGCCCGCGCGCGAGCTCGTCGAGCGCCTGCTGGACGGCGCGCTCGGTCTCGTTGTCGAGCGACGAGGTCGCCTCGTCGAGGATCAGCACCGGCGGGTTGCGCAGCACGGTGCGCGCGATCGCGATGCGCTGCTTCTCGCCGCCGGAGAAACGGTAGCCGCGCTCGCCCACCGGCGTGTCGTAGCCGTCGGGGAGCGAGGCGATCAGCTCGTGGATCTGTGCCGCCTTGGCGGCCTCTTCGATCTCATCGTCGCTCGCCTGCGGGCAGGCGAAGCGCAGGTTCTCGCGGATCGAGGCGTGAAACAGGTAGGTCTCCTGGGAGACCAGCCCGACGGTCGCGGCGAGCGAGGTGAGCGTCATCTCGCGGACGTCGACGCCGTCGACGCTGACGCTGCCGCGCTGTGGCTCATACAGGCGCGCGACGAGATAGGCGAGCGTCGTCTTGCCCGAGCCCGTCTCGCCCACGAGCGCCGTGCGCGTCCCCGCCGGGATCTCCGCGCCGATCTCCGCGAGTGTCCACGGCGCATCGGGCTCGTAGCGAAACCAGACGTCGTGCAGCTCGACGTCGCCGCGCACGTCGCTCAACGCACGCGCGTCCGCGCGCTCGACGATGTCCACGGGCAGGTCGAGGTACTCGAAGATGCGGCCGAACAGCGCCAGCGAGGTTTGCACTTCCAGGCCGACCGACAGCAGCTGCTGCATCGGGAACAGCAGGCGTGTCTGCAGCGTCGTGAAGGCGACCACCGTGCCGATCGAGATCGCGTCGTGGCCGTGGGCGATGTTGTAGCCGGCGAACCAGTAGACGGCGGCGGGCATGATCGCGAAGGCCATCTGCACGGAGGACATGCGCCAGCGCCCGGCCATGCGCGCGCGCACCTCCAGGTCGGCCAGCTCGCTCGACTCCGAGGAGAAGCGCTCGACGAGCTCGTGCGAGCGGCCCATCGTCTTGCCGAGCAGAATCCCCGACACCGACAGCGACTCCTCGACGAGCGTCGACATGTCCGCGAGACGACTCTGGCGCACCGACTGGATGCGTCGGCGCTCGTTGCCGACGCGGCGCGTCAGCCACACGAAGAACGGCAGCAGGATCAGCGAGAACACCGTCAGCTTCCAGCTCAGCGCGAACATCGCCGTGACCGTCGCCAAGACCGTCGCCACCGTCGAGACGGTAGATGTGGCGGTGCTCGTGACGACGTCGTCGATGCCGCCGATGTCATACGCGATCCGCGCCTGCACCTCGCCGGAGCGCGTGCGCGTGAAGAACGCGAGCGACATCCGCTGCAGGTGCGCGAACACCGCCGCGCGCAGGTCGTGCATCACGCGCTGGCCGACCTGATTCGAGATCCACGTCTGCGCGACGCTGATCACGCTGTTGATCACCGCCAGCGCGATCATGCCGCCGACGAGCCACGACAGCAGCGTCAGGTTGTGCCTGATGATGCCCTTGTTGATCGCTTCGCGCAGCAGGAACGGCGAGGCGACGCTGAGCACCGAGCCGAGCACGATCAGCCCCAGCAGCAGGCCGAGGCGCACGCGGTAGGGGATGAACAGGCGGCCGATGCGGCGCAGCGACACGGGTTTGTCAGGTGTGTCCTCGGGGCGTGGGCCCGGTTTGGAGCCGTCAGCTCGTCGGGACGGCCGCGCGCCCGTACCGCCGTGTCCCTGGGCGAAGGGCTGATGGCTCACGGAGCTGACTTTACCGGCGCGCCGCTGAGTTCTAGGGTTAAGCGCGATGGACCTCTCGTCCACTGAGATACGCGTGCTCGGCTGCCTGGTCGAGAAGCAGCGCACGACCCCCGACACGTATCCGTTGTCGCTGAACGCGCTGCGACTCGCGTGCAACCAGTCCACCAACCGCGACCCCGTCGTCGACTACGACGACGCGGTCATCCGTGATGCGCTGCACCGGCTGGAACGCCGCGGCTATGCGCGCTTGGCCAGCGGCGCCGGCTCGCGCGCCGCCAAGTACCGCCACCTGCTCGCCGACGCGCTGCCGATGAGCTCAGACGAGCAGGCCGTGACGTGCGTGCTCATGCTGCGCGGTCCACAGACGCCGGGTGAGCTCAAGCAGCGCACCGAGCGCATGCACGTGTTCGCCGAGCTCGCGGACGTGCACGAGACGCTCTCGCGTTTGATCGAGCGCGAGCTGGTCGCGCGCCTGGAGCGCCGCCCCGGCCACAAGGAGGAGCGCTACGCGCAACTGCTGCAGCGCGACGAAGACGCGCCAGACCACGTCGACCACGCGCATGCTGTCGGGCCGCCGCGGGTCCGCGCCGCCGCCGAGCG
>JASLHP010000425.1 GCA_030149625.1 Solirubrobacteraceae bacterium | reverse complement strand
GCCTTGGTTCGCCATATATCGGCCGTTGCCTGCATTCCCTGCAGCGAAATGTCTATCAGTTAGTGCGGCCGGTAGGTCTTCATAACCCACCGAGTTTCCGCGAACCGGCGTCCCTCAAACGGGTCAGGACAACTTCACGCGGCCGTCGAGGCTGCCCTCGGCGAGCCGTCCGCGCAGCACCTTCTTGTCGAACTTGCCCACGCTCGTCTTCGGGATCTCCTCGATGAACGCGAACTCGTCGGGCAGCCACCACTTGGCCACGCGGCTGCGCAGATGCTCCACGAGGTCCTCCGCGCTGGCGGCGTCGTCGCTCGTCAGGACGACGCAGCACAGCGGCCGCTCGGCCCAGCGCGGGTCGGGCTTGGCGATCACCGCGGCCTCGACCACGCCCGGGTGCGACATCAGCTCGTTCTCGAGCTCGACGGATGAGATCCACTCGCCGCCGGACTTGATCACGTCCTTGGAGCGGTCGGTGATCTGAACGTAGCCCTTCTCGTCGCAGGCCGCGATGTCACCCGTCCGCAGCCAGCCGTCGTCGAACTTGTCCGGGTCGGGGTCGTTGAAGTACTGCGAGGCCACCCACGGCCCCCGGACCTGGATCTCGCCCGTGGCCGAGCCGTCCCAGGCCACCTCCTCGCCGTCGTCGCCGACGAGCCGCAGCTCTACCCACGGAAGCGGGCGGCCCTGCTTGGCGCGGTCCTCCCAGTAGGCATCGTCGAGCTCGCCGTGCTCGTCCGGGCGCGAGTAGGTGGCGACGGGGCTCGTCTCGGTCATGCCCCACGCCTGGTACATGCGCACGCCGTGACGCTCCTGGAAGTCCTTCATCAGCTGCTTGGGCACGGCCGAGCCGCCGCAGGCGGCGTTGTCCAGCGAGGAGAGGTCGACCTCGGGGTGCTCGTCGGCGTAGCGCAGCAGGTCCTGGAAGATCGTCGGCACGCAGCCCATCAGCGTCGGGCGCTCCTCGGCGATCAGCTTCGCCAGCGGTTCGGCGCCCAGGAAGCGGTCGGGCAGGATCAGGTCCGCGCCGGCCAGCGCGGTGCCGTAGGGCAGCCCCCAGGCGTTGGCGTGGAACATCGGCACGACCGCCAGCACGCGATCGCCGCGCCCGAGCCCGTTGCCCTCGGTCATCAGCGTCATCGAGGAGTGCAGGCTGATCGAGCGGTGCGAGTACAGCACGCCCTTCGGGTTGCCCGTGGTGCCGCTCGTGTAGCAGAGCGCCGCGGCCTGGCGCTCGTCGAGCTCGGGGTAGGCGAACTCGCCCGGCCCGGCCTGCTCGAGCAGCTCCTCGTAGCGCAGCGCGTTCGGGAGCGACCCTGCGTCCCCGTCTCCCATGACCACGTAGTGCTTGACGGTGTCGAAGCTCGGCGCCAGCTTCTCCAGCACCGGCACGAGCGAGTCGTCGACGAAGATCACGCGGTCCTCGGCGTGGTTGACGATGTAGGTGAGCTGCTCCTCGAACAGGCGCACGTTCAGTGTGTGCAGCACCGCGCCCGTTCACGGCGCGGCCATGTACAGCTCCATGTGGCGCTGGTTGTTCCAGGCGAAGCTCGCGACGCGGTCGCCCTGCTCGATGCCGAGCTCGGCGAGCACGCGCGCGAGCCGGTCCACGCGCTCGGCCATCGCGGCGTGGCTGATGCGCGTCACCGACCCGTCGGGTTGAAGGGTCACGACCTGCGAGCCCTCGTTCAGCCTGCGCATCCGGCGCAGAACATGGTTCAGCGTGAGCTGGAAGTCGTTCTGCATCAGCCCCTGCAGCATCTCCGTCATCCCCTGAGCCTCCCCGGCTTCGAGCCCTACGTCATCCCCTGGGCGCGCCCTCATGCGCGGCCAGCCTTGCCGTTTCATCGTAGATCGCGCGCGTGCGCTGGGCGATGTCCTCCCAGTCGAAGCGCAGCACGTACTCGGAGGCTTCCGTGACGAGCCGGTCGCGCAGGGCCTCGTCGAGCAGCAGCCGTTCGATCATCACGCCGAGGTGCTCGGGATCGCCGCCGTTGAAGCGCAGTCCCACCCGCTCGCCCATCGGCACGACCTCCCTCAGCCCGCCGGTGTCGGCGACGATGCAGGGGCACCCCGAGGCCATCGCCTCGAGCGCGACGAGCCCGAACGGCTCGTAGATCGAGGGGACGACGCACAGGTCGGCGATGCGGTAGAGGGAGTGCAGGACGTCGTCGCCGATCCAGCCGAGGAAGGTGCCGTCGTCGCTGAGGCCGAGCCGCTCGGCCTGCTCCTTCAGCTCGGCCTCGTGGGTGCCGCTCCCGGCGACGAGGAAGCGCACGTTTCCGAGCCTCTCGATCAGGCCCGGCATCGCATCGAGCGCGTGCTGGAAGCCCTTCTCGTAGACGAGCCGCCCCACCAGCAGCACGAGCTTCTGATCGGGCGCGGCGAACTGGGCGCGCAGGGTCTGCAGGTCCTCGACGGGGCGCAGGTCGGACGGGTCGACGCCGTTGGGGATCACCGCGGCGCGGCTCTCGTCGAGGTCGTAGATGTCGGCGACGTGGCCGCGCATGTAGTGCGAGCAGAC
>JASLHP010000404.1 GCA_030149625.1 Solirubrobacteraceae bacterium | reverse complement strand
GAAGCATACGAGCGGCTCGACGAGCACAGTGCCGACGCCGTCGAGGCTGCGCTGTTCAAGCCGGTGCAGAGCGCCTACGGCCGCGCTCGGCGCGCGCACGCCGCCTTCGCCGAGCGCCACGGCCTGCCATCGCGCACGTTCGCGCCGGCGACCGCCGGCGCTCCCGCGCAGGGAGCAAGGGGGTTCCTCGACGGCGCGGTGGCCGCGGTCGCCGACGCCGACCGGCTGCTGGCCACGCTCCAGGACTCGATGCTGCCCGTCGAGGTCGGTGACCAGGAGCTGCGCGGCGAGCTCGAGCAGATCCGCGCGCTGATCGGTGGCCTCGGATTCCGTGCACGCGAGCTCGAGCGTACGCTCGGGCGCTAGCTGCGGCGTGTCGCTGGCGCCAGCCCGGGCTTGGGCGCGCTAGTCGACGAGCGTGCCGTTGGCGGTCAGCGTGACCTCGATGTTGCCGCGCGTCGCATTCGAGTAAGGACACACTTGATGCGCGGCGCGAACGAGCTCGACGGCCGCCGGCGCCTCGGCGACCGACGGCAGCGTCACGTCGAGCGCGACCGACAGGAAAAAGCCGCCGTGGCCGTCCGGGGACAGCGAGACCTCCGAGTCGATCGCCACGTCGCCGGCCTCGACCTTGGCGCGACGTGCGACGACGCCGAGCGCGCCCTCGAAGCACGCGGCGTAGCCGACGGCAAAGAGCTGCTCGGGGTTGGTGCCGCCACCCTGCCCGCCCATCTCAGGCGGCAGGCGCAAATCGACCTCGAGCGCTCCGTCGCTGGTGCGTCCGTGTCCCTCGGCGCGTCCGCCGGTCACGTGTGCCTTCGCTGTGTAGAGCTTGCCTGGCATCGCATCCCTCTCGTTTCATCGGGGTCCGGTCGGCACGGATGCTAGTCCCAACCGGGCGGGCCGCCGACTCCGAGTCGCGCAGGTGCTAGACCGACATCCGTGAAACGACTCGGACCGGCGCTCGGCGAGCGCGACTTCGCGCTGCTGTGGCTGGCGCTGCTCGGCATGGTCCTCAGCACGCAGATGCTCGAGGTCGCGATCGGATGGCAGGTGTACACCAACCATCGCAGTGCCCTCGACCTTGGGCTGATCGGGCTCGCGGAGTTCATCCCGATGTTCCTGCTCGCGCTGCCGGCGGGACAGCTCGCGGACCGGCTGCCGCGGCGGCTCGTGTTCTGTGTGTCATTGCTGCTCAGCGCCGGCATCGCCGGCGGCCTCGTGGCAGTGAGCGTCGCGCGCGTCACCGCGCTGCTGCCGTTTCTCGCGCTCGCGCTCGGCGCGGGCGCGGCCAGCGCGCTCGGCACGCCCGCGGCGCGCGCGCTGCCGCCGACGCTCGTCCCGAGTGCGCTGCTGGAGAGCGCGATGACGCTGCGCTCGATCGCGATCCAGTTCGGCGCGGTCGCGGGGCCTGCGCTCGGCGGGCTGCTGTACCCGCTGTCGGCCGGGCTCGTCTATGGTGTGGCGGCTGGGATGTGCGTGGCGGCGGCCTGCTGCGTGGCGGCGATCGCGCACACGCCGGCGGCCGACGACGCACCCGCGACGGGCGGCGCGCCCGGGCTCGCCAGCGTCCTCGGCGGGATCCGCTTCGTGCGTCATACACAGGTCCTGTTCGGCGCGATCCTGCTCGACTTGCTCGCGGTGCTGTTCGGCGGCGCGGTGGCGCTGCTACCGCTGTTCGCGCGCTCGATCCTCCACGTCGGACCCGTCGGGCTAGGAGTCCTGCGCAGCGCTCCGTCGGCGGGGGCGCTGCTGGCGGCGGCGCAGCTCACACGGCGGCCACTCGATGGAGGAGCCGGGCGCAAGCTGCTGATCGCGGTCGGCGCGTTCGGCGCGAGCATGGTCGTCTTCGGCTTCTCGCGCTCGTTCGCGCTGTCGCTCGCCGCGCTCGCGGTCAGCGGCTTCGTCGACATGTTCAGCATGAACATTCGCTCGACGACCGTCGCGCTCGCGACGCCCGATCGGCTGCGCGGGCGTGTGCTCGCGGTCGAGATGGTCTTCATCAGCGCCTCCAACCAGCTCGGCGCGTTCGAGTCCGGGCTCGCCGCGTTCGTGCTCGGCGCTGTGCCGGCGGTCGTCGCCGGTGGCGCGCTGACGATCGTGATCGCGCTCGGCTGGAGTCGGCTGTTCCCAGCGCTTGCCGGCGTCGATCGCCTGCGCGATCTGCAACCGGCGCCGGTGCTCGAGGAGGATCTCGCTGCTGGGCTGTCCGTCTAGCGCGCTCGTCGTGGCGATCGACGCTTGAGGGTGCGAGCGGTCCCGGTCACCGAGAGGGGACAGATCGCGAGGCGCGAAACGCAAGGCAGCGAGGCGCGAAACGCAGGGCAGCGAGCCTCGGCCGCTGTCGAGTCGGTTCTCCGTGTTTATTTACTTATCCGCAGCGGGATATCCGCTGCGTGAGGGCTCGCTTGGAAGGTCTCCTCGCGGAGCGGTTCAGCGCCCGAGGCTGTTGCCTGCATGTCGTTTCCCCACCCCTCCACTGCTCTTGCCACGGGTCGCTCCGAGGCTTGAATAAACGTTAGCGGGCACGCTATTACATCCTGCGGAAAGATGCAACTCCCTCGAGAGAATAAACGCTGAGGCAGCGTCAAAGTCAGCGGCGTGATCCGTGGCCGCCGCCGCGGGCGCATGCGCCCGCCCGGAGCAGTGCGGACACGTAAGTTCGCTCCTCACGGTTGACATGCTTGCGTGCGGCTCCCGTCCTGATAAGTCATGGCATAGAACGTTTATGTCTCCGCGGCATCGTCGCGGATGGCGCCGACGGTGGGCCCGCGAGCCGGCAAGCGGCGCGGTGGCGCGGTGCACCGGCGGGCACGCGGTCGCCGCGGCGAGCAGAGTGTGGCTTTTCCGGCACGGTTGAGGCATTTTGCCGGGGCGTAGAGTGGGCGCGGCGCGCGTCGCCAAGCGCTCGAGCGGCGCGCCCACACGCCGGGCGGCGGCGATGTCGGCGCCCGAGGTCGAGGCGAGTCCGGTGTCATGGGAAAAGCATGGCATGCCGGCTGTTACCACGGTCGATGTCACTTAACTGTCATCGAATGGGCGGTCGTGCTGGAGCGCTGCCGTGCCGCGGC
>JASLHP010000382.1 GCA_030149625.1 Solirubrobacteraceae bacterium | reverse complement strand
CGGCGGCGTGTCTCGGCTCGTCGCCGACGAAGCTGAGCGTTACGTCACCCCGAGCCGAACAACGGCGTGCCCGCGGCCAATTCCAGCGCGTAGTCGGGCCACCATTCGCCGGATTGCGGCGCCCCTGGCCGGCAGCTGCCGTCAGAGGAGCCCGGCGGCTTGACCCACAGGTAGGCGTCCACGCCGGGGACGCCTGTGCTCGTCGTCGGCGACACTCCGAGCGCTCTACCGGGCGGATCGCACACGACCGGCACACCGGCGGCGTCGACTTCCGGGCCGTTGCCGTTGCGGCTCGTGTCGATCACGAAGTGCGCACCGCCGAGCAGTTGCGAGAGCGCACGCCCGTAGGCGATGTTCGCGGCGTTCGTCTCGAAGTTCGCGACGTTGAGCGAGAACCCCGCCGCCTGTGCGACGTCGGCAGCGAGCAGCGGCGCGACGAGGAGACTCACCGGCGTCACCCACGACGGGTTTCCGGCGTCGATGTAAACACGGGCGCCGCTGGCGCGCGCGAGCTCCCGGACGGCATCCGCCAACAGCGGAACCTGTATCGGACAGCCCGCGATCGCGAACGGGATCGCGTCCGGCTCGAGGATCACGATCGTGTCGCGCTGTCCGATTCCGGCGGCTATTTCTCCGATCCATCTGAGATAGGCGTGCCAGTCACTGGCAACGCCTTCGTCGCAGTTACGGCCGGGGATGTCATACGCGACGAGCACCGCGGCCGCCTTGTGCCGACTGGCTTCGGTCGTGAGCGCTTTCACCTCTTGGCGGGCGTGGATCGCGTCGTTCGTCAGCCATGTGGCGATCGGGCGCCGGGCAATGCGTTCCATCAGTTGCGCGTCGTGGATCAGCCCCCGCGCCCGGAAGCTCGCCGCGTCGCCTGCCGCCGGGGTGTTCTGCGAGCGGAATATCGACCAGCCAGATAGCGGATCGGCCGTGTAGGACGTCAATGCGCGCGGCGCGCGGCGCGCGCCGTCGCCGACGGCAAGCCCCGCCTGTGCACCGAGCACGGCGAGCGCGCAGACGATCGCGCCCAGCACGCCGGTTCCGCGATTGCCGCGCATTCCGGGCAGTGACTCTAGAGAACGCGCCGGCGCGAAGCGCGAGTGGCCCTAGACCAAAGCGCGGGGCCTCTACGCGGCGGCGATGCCCAGGAGCTCGCGGGTCTGCGCGGGCGTCGCGACCGGCCGGCCAACCGCGGCGCACAGCGCTCGCGCTCGCTCCACGAGCTGAGCGTTCGAGTCTGCGTACTCGCCCGGCGCCACGTACACGACATCCTCGAGACCGGTGCGGATGTGACCACCGAGCGCGAGCGTGACGGCCATCATCGGGAAGTGTCTGGCGATCGCGGTCACCATCCACGGCACGCCGTCTGGAACCATTCGCGCGAACAGTTCGATCGTTGCGGCGCGCGCAGGTGCGCCACCGACGACGCCCAGCAGCAGGTGCATGACGCCGAGCGTGCCGCCGTCGGGATTCGCGAGCGTGGCCGCCGTGTGCGCCATGCCGATGTCGAAGCACTCGTACTCGGGGACGATCCCAGCACCCGTCAGCTCCTCGAGCAGCTCGCGCATCGACGCCGGCGAGCTGATCAACAGGTCGCCACCGGGCCCAAAGTTCATGCTTCCGCACGTCACCGTCGCGAGCTCCGGCTGTGCCCGCAATGAGCGCCTGGACTCCTCTGCCGGCGCCCCCAGCTGTCCGCCCGTGGTGAAGCTCAGCACGACGTCCTCGGCCTGTTCGCGAATTGCCTGCTTGATCGCGGCGTATTCCTCCGGCGCCTGTGTCATCTCGCCGTTCGCGTCGCGCGCGTGAATGTGCAGGATGCTCGCGCCGGCCCGCGCCGCCGCCACGGCGGCGGCCACGACCTCGTCACGAGTCGTGGGCTGGTTCGGGTTGGTGGTGACGACGCCGCCGGACACCGCACAGGTGAGCATCGCCGGCGCTTCCGCCTTCACAGCGGCAGCGCGGGCGAAGCTTCTCGCGGTGACAGCGCCGGCCCTCAAGCTCATCACACACCTAACCTAGCGAACGCATCCGCGGCCGTCTGGGGGCGTCCAGAGGCCGTCCAGCGGCCGCGGAGACCGATGCTATGCTGCCGCGGATGTCGGATCCGGTCAGTCGCGTCGAGCGCGAGCGCCAGTTCTACGACACCAAAACGAAGCGGTTCGATCAGCTTCGACAGCTGATCTCGAGAGCGATCGGCGAGTTCAACCGCAACGAGGAGATCACCTCGCTGTACGACGCACGTGACAAGCGCGTGCTGTTGTATGGCTGCGGCGCGGCGCTCGGGGCAAAGGACTTCGTCGATGCGGGCGCGACCTCGATCGTCGGTTTTGACATTTCAGCCGGTGAGATCGAGCTGGGTCAGCAGATCGCTCGCGAACGGGGATATGAGGATCTGGTTGACCTCAAAGTCGCCGACGCCCACGACACCGGCCTTCCCGATCATTCGTTCGATTTGATCATGGGCACGGCGATCCTGCACCATCTGGACGTTCAGCTGGCGCTGGCGGAGCTGAGCAGGATCCTCGCCCCCGGTGGTCGCGCGGTGTTCTTGGAGCCACTCGCCCACAACCCGATACTGCGACTCGGCCGCAGGTTCACCCCCAACGCGCGAACCGACGACGAGCATCCGTTCACCGTGGATGACTGGCGGATGTGCGCGGATGCGTTCCCACGCTTCTGGCATCGTGAGGCGGAGCTGACGAGCATTCCGTTGATGCCGCTCAGCTTCGTACTGCCACGAGCCTTGCAGCGACGGTTGGCCGCTCGCGTCGGCGCGATCGACGATCGGCTGCTCGCTCGCTATCCATATCTCGGCCGCTACGCGCGCACGACGACGCTAGTTCTCGAATAGCGGCCGCGCCGCGGCGCGAGCGAGCAATTCCCGCCAAGCGAGCGAGCAATTCCCGCCAAAGCACGGATCAGATGTGCGACGATCCGCGCATATGGCCAGGCGCGTGGGAATCGACTTGGTGTCCGTGCAGGCGGTACGAGAATCGATCCGCGAGCACGGCGACCGATATCTGAAGCGCTTCTACACCGAGGACGAGCTGCGCGACTGCGACAGCGGCCAGGGCATCGTCGCCGAGCGCCTTGCCGCCCGCTTCGCCGCGAAGGAGGCGACGCTCAAGGTACTGCGGCCAGGCGATGAGGCGATTCCCTGGCGCACGATCGGCGTCGTTCGTCATGGCCCGGGGTGGGTCACGGTCGAGCTCAGCGGGCGCGCCGCGGCGCTGGCCACCGAGGGTGGACTGAAGGACTTCGAGGTGAGCATCAGCCACGAGGACGACTATGCCTCGGCGGTCGTGATCGCCGAGGTGGACTTGAGCGATCGGCAAAGCAGTCCGATGATTAGCGCATGACCGACGAGATTCGACAGATCATCGCCAACCACGGACGCCTGTCCGTCGACGCAGCCGAGCTCGAGCCCGACGCCGACCTCTACCACGCCGGCATGACCTCCCACGCCAGCGTGAACGTGATGCTGGCGCTCGAGGACCACTTCGACGTCGAGTTCCCCGACCGGATGCTCAAGCGCAGCGTGTTCGAGAGCATCTCCGCGATCGAAGCCGCGTTGAGCGAGCTCCGCTCCGAGACACCGGTGCCATGAGCGTTCTCGTCGATCGCGACCAGGAGTTTCTGGACGCCGTCACGCGCGTGGCCGACGAGTTCGCCGCGCCGAACGCCGACGCCGTCGATCGCGAGGCGCGCTTCCCGGCGGAGACGATCGCCGCGCTGCGCGAAGAGCGTGCCCTGTCCGCGTTCGTGCCCCCCGAGCTGGGCGGCGGCGGCGTCTCCTTCGAGGCGATCGCTGCAGGCTGCTTCGAGCTCGGCCGCCGCTGCGGCGCGAGTGCGATGGTGTTCGCGATGCACCAGATCCAGGCGATCTCGATCGCCCGCCATCTCGACGGCGCGCCCTGGTTCGAGGAGTACCTGCAAGCCGTCTCCCGGGAACAGCGCCTGATCGCGTCCGTCACCTCGGAGCTCGGCACGGGCGGCGACATGGGTCGCTCCGTGGCCGCCGTCAGCGCCGCGGACGACGGCGCGCGCGCGTTCGAGAAGCAGGCGCCGACGGTCAGCTACGGCGCCTACGCCGACGATCTGTTCGTCACGCTGCGCCGCACTCCGGACGCCGAGCCCTCAGACCAGGTCGTCGTGCTCGCACGCGGCGAGCAGCTCGCGCTCGAGCCGACGGGCTCCTGGGATCCGCTGGGCATGCGCGGCACCTGCTCGCCGGGGTATGTGGTGCGGGCGACGATCTCGCCCGAGCAGATCCTGCCGACGCCGTTCCCGAGTGTCTCCGCCGAGTCGATGGTTCCCGTGTCGCACATCCTCTGGTCGCATCTGTGGCTGGGGATCGCGACCGACGCCTTCGAGCGCGCGCGCGCGTTCGTGCGCGCCGCGGCCAAGCAGAAGCCCGGTGAGCCACCGCCGGTCGCCCTGCGACTCTCTCATCTGATGAGCGATCTGTCGCTGCTGCGGGCCGAGGTCTATTCCGCGCTGAGCGAATTCGTCGAGTCCGCCGACGAACCCGGTCGCGAGCGCCTCTCGACGATGGCGAGCGCACTGCGCTTCAACAATCTCAAGATCGCAGCCTCCGAGCAGGCGCCGCGAGTCTGCCAGGGCGCGCTGGGAGTGTGCGGGATCATGGGCTTCAAGAACGACACGCCGTTCAGCGTCGGGCGTCACCTGCGCGACACGATGTCCGCCTGTCTGATGGTGGCCAACGAGCGCATCCACCAGACCAACGCGAGCCTGCTGCTGATCGCCAAGGACGTCTAGTGCCCGGCACACGGCCGGCCAGCCCCGAGCAGGCAGCGCTGCTCGCCGCGCTCGTCGAGCGCGGCCTTCTGATCGAGACCCGGGTACCCGGGATCTATGGCCGCGGCGGGCCGTTCGAGGAGGTTCGCGAGGCGGTCGCCGCGCTCGTCACGCGCGCCGCCGCACACGAAGCGCCGGAGCAGCTGCGATTTCCACCGGTGATGCCGCGCCACGACCTCGAGACGGTCGGCTACCTGAAATCGTTCCCGCACCTCGCCGGCAGCATCTTCGCCTTCGACGGCTCGGAGAGCGAGGCCGCAGAGCTTTACGAGCGCGCCAGCCGCCACGAGGACTGGAGCGGCTACCAGGGCATGACCGACCTCGTGCTCACGCCCGCCGCGTGCTACCCGGTCTACCCCGCGGTCGCGGCTCGCGGACGGCTGCCGATCGGCGGGATCACGGTCGACGCCGGCGGCTCCTACGTATTCCGCCACGATCCCTCGGGCGATCCGGCACGGCTGCAGATGTTCCACCAGCGCGAGATGGTCCGCATCGGCGAGCCCGACGCGGTCCACGCCTGGCGCGACGCCTGGCGCGAGCGCGCGCTCGCGCTGCTCGGCGCGATCGGCCTGGAGGTCACGCTCGACGTCGCCACCGATCCGTTCTTCGGTCGCAGCGGGCGCATGCTCGCCGCCAGCCAACGTGAGCAGCAGCTGAAGTTCGAGGTTCTCTGTCAGATCGCCGGGCCGGAGCCGACCGCGCTCGCGTCCTTCAACTACCACCAGGAGCACTTCTCCTCGGCCTATCGGATCGAGCTCGCCGACGGCGCCGTGGCGCACACCGCCTGCCTCGGCTTCGGTCTCGAGCGCATCACGATCGCGCTGCTGCGCACGCACGGGCTCGATCCGCGTTCGTGGCCGGGCGAGGTCCGCAACGAGCTGTGAGCGCGATGAGCAGCGCGGCGACAGGATTCGTGAGCCTGCTCGGGCTCGACCCCGCGAGCTACCGGCCGCACGCGCTGCACGCATCCGAGCGCACGTACGTGGAAACCAACTGCTATACGGACGTGCTGATCGAGCTGCTGCACGCGCACGAGTACGAGCCGCTGGCCGCGCTCGGCGCCACCGTCAGGATCGACTTCGAGGGCGACCAGTGGACGTTCTTCAAGCCGCCCCCCGAAGACCTGGAACGGCTGTTCGGCGTCGACGTGCACGAGATGCAGCCCTATCGACCGCTGCCCGAGCAGGCGGCCGAGCAGCTCGACGCGGGCCGCACGCTGATCGTCGAGCTCGACGCGTGGCATTTGCCAGACACGGCGACGACGAGCTATCGCTCAGAACACGTCAAGACGTCGGTTGCGATCGAGGCGATCGACCGCGCCGGTGAGCGCTTGCGCTACTTCCACGCCGCGACGCTGTGTGAGCTCTCGGGCGAGGACTACCGCGGCGTGTTTCGCATCGGTCGCGCGTACTCGGATGACGTGCTGCCGCCGTACACCGAGCTCGTGCGCTTCGACGCGGGCCCGCGCCTGCAGTCCGCCGAGCTGCGCGACGCCGCGCGCACGCTGCTGCGAGGGCATCTCGAGCGCCGCCCCACGACGAATCCGTTCGAGCGCTTCGGCGTGCAGCTGCGGCGCGAGTTGCCACGGCTGCTCGACGGCGATGCGAGCGACTACCACGCCTACGCGTTCGCGACCGTGAGGATGGCGGGCTCCGCCTTCGAGGTCGCCGCGTCGCACGCCGACTGGCTACTGCGGGACGGCGCCGGCCCCGCCTGCGAGGCGCTGCGGCGAATCGTCGAGGGTTGCAAGGTGCTGTCCTTCAGGCTCGCGCGCCGCCGCGCGTTCGAGCCCGAGGAGCTGCTCGCCTCGCTGGCCGAGGCATGGGAGGAAGCGATGGCGCGCCTCGATGAAGCCGTCGCCTGACACGAACGCCCCAGCCGCGCCGGACGTCCGCGCGGGCGTCGAGGGCCACGAGCTGCGTGAGCTCGCCGCGGGCTGGCAGGCGGCGAGCTGCGCGCCCGACGCACACGGCGATCCGAGCACGATCGCGGCGCTCGGCTGGATCGCCGCCGGCGTCCCCGGCACGGCGGCCGGCGCGCTGCGCGACGCGGGTCTGTGGCAGCACGGCGAGTCCCGCGATTTCGACGCCGAGGACTGGTGGTTTCGCACTAGCTTCGACACGCGGCCCGCCGCCCCGGGCGAACAGGCACGCCTCTGCCTCGACGGGATCGCGACGGTCGCCGAGGTGTTCCTCAACGGCGAGCTCGTGCTCGAGAGCGACTCGATGTTCGCCGCGCACACGCTGGACGTCACCGGGAGATTGCGCGAGCGAAACGAGCTGGCGATCCGTTGTCGCGCGCTCGGCCCGCTGCTCGGCGTGCGCCGCCGCCCCCGCGCGCGCTGGCGCACACGGCTCGTCAGCGACGGCAACCTGCGCTTCTTTCGCACGATGCTGCTCGGCCGCTGCCCCGGCATCGCCCCTGGACCGCCCACCGTCGGCCCGTGGCGCGCGGTGCGCCTCGAGCGTCTGGGGCGCATCGACGTCGAGCAGATCGTGCTGCGCCCGCGACTGGACGGCGAGGACGGCGTCGTCTCGATCTCGGTGCTGGTACGGCGCCTGGACGACGGCGAGCTCGGCGCGGTGGACGTCGAGCTGAAAGGACCGACGGGGTCGCACGTCGAGCGCCTCACGCTGGAGCGGGAAAGCGGTCGCGGCGGCGGCGAGCACGGAGCGAATCCCGCCGCGAGCACCGCGCGCGCGACGGGCGAGCTGCGCGTGGCGCGCGCCGCGCGCTGGTGGCCGCACACTCACGGCGAGCCCCAGCGCTACGCCGTGCGCCTCACGGTGCACCACGGCGGGCAGCCGATCTTCCTCGACGGTGGCAGCGTCGGCTTCCGCGAGCTCGCGTTCGGCGCTCACCCGGGCCACGACGTCGAGCAGGGCGGGCTCGACCTGCACGTGAACGGCGTGCGGGTGTTCGCACGCGGCGCCGTGTGGACGCCGATCGATCCGGTCGCGATGGCCCCCACCGAGGAGGAGTTGCGTGAGGCGCTGACGCGTGTGCGCGACGCCGGCATGAACATGCTGCGCCTGCCCGGCACGGGCGCCTATGAGACACGCGCGTTCCACGATCTGTGCGACGAGCTCGGCATCCTCGTGTGGCAGGACTTCATGTTCGCCAATCTCGACTACCCGATCGCCGACGAGCGCTTTCGCGCGACCGTCGAGCGTGAGACGACGAGCGTGCTTGCCGCGCTCGGCGGACGACCGAGCCTCGTCGTGCTGTGCGGCAACAGCGAGGTCGAGCAGCAGGTGGCGATGAGCGGCCTCGACCCCGCACTCGGTCGCGGCGAGCTGTTCGGCGAGCTGCTGCCCGAGCTCGTTCGCGAAAGCGGCATCGATGCCGCCTACATTCCCAGCGCGCCCTGCGGCGGCGACCTGCCGTTCCGCACCGACCGCGGCATCGGCACCTACTACGGCGTCGGCTGCTACCGCCTGCCGCTGGAGGATGCACGCCGTGCGGAAGTCCGCTTCGCCGGCGAGTGCCTGGCGTTCTCGCACGTTCCCGCTCGGGAGGTGATCGAGGACATGTCGCCCGAGGCGCCCGAGCGGCTCGTCGGCAACCACCCGCTGTGGAAGGCCGGGATACCCCGCGAGAACGGAGCTGACTGGGACTTCGAGGACATTCGCGATCACTACCTGCGCCTGCTGTTCGGGGTCGACGCGGCCGAGCTGCGCTGGGTCGACCACGAGCGCTACCTCGAGCTCTCGCGCGCGCTGACGGGCGAGATCCTCGCCGAGGTCTTCGGCGAGTGGCGCCGCGCCGCCTCACCGTGCGGCGGCGGGCTGATCCTGTGGCTGCGCGACCTGTTGCCCGGCGCCGGCTGGGGCGTGATCGATCATCGCGGGGAACCCAAGCTCGCCTACCATCGTCTCGCGCGCGCGCTCGCGCCGGTCGCCGTGTGGACTGTCGACGAGCAGCTCGGCGGCATCGTCGCGCACGTCGCCAACGACAGCCACGTGCCGCTGAGCGCCCGCCTGCGCGTCGCGATCTACCGCGAACGCGAGCATCTCGTCGAGCAGGCGCGCGTCGGCGTCGAGCTCGCTGCGCACAGCCAGCGGCAGTGGAACGTCGAGAGCGTCATCGGTCATTTCCTCGACGCGGCGTGGACGTACCGCTTCGGGCCCTGCGGACACGACACGATCGCGGTCACGCTCGAGGCCGACACGGCGGACGACGAGCACGCGGACGCCGCGGCGCGAATCCTCTCGCAGACGCTGCGCTTCCCCAGCGGCCGGCCTCTCGATCGCGAGCCGCCCGAGCGTTTGGGGCTCGTCGCCGGAGCACGCGTACAGCCCGATGGCTGCGTGCGCATGACGATCTCGAGCAGGCGCGTCGCTTACGCGGTCGCGATCCACGCACCCGGGTTCCTGGCGAGCGACGACGGCTTCTCGATCGAGCCCGGCGGCTCGCGCACGGTGACGCTGCGCCCGCACGGCGCGCCGCACTCGTTGCAAGACGCCAGGATCGGTGCGGTGAACATGAGCGGTCGTGTCAAGATCGCGCTTGAATGAGCTCCTCGCAGACGCCCAGATTCGTGTATTTGGAGGCGGACTTTCCGCCCGTGTTCGCGGCCTTTCATCCAGGCACGGGGGCCACGCGTCGGCGCGCGCTGCTGCTGTGCCCGCCGTTCGGCTGGGAGGACATGTGCTCGTATCGCAGCCGCCGCGACTGGGCCGAGCACCTCGCGCAGGCGGGCTTTGCGACGCTGCGCTTCGACTTTCCCGGCAGCGGCGACAGCGCCGGCGGGCCGGCCGATCCAGGCCAGCTCGATGCGTGGGCACGCGCTGCGTCAGCCGCGGCGAGTTGGCTTGCGGACACGAGCGGCGCCGCCGACGTGGTCGCCGTCGGCATCGGCCTCGGCGGTCTGATCGCCTGCCGCGCCGCGCTCGAAGGAGCGCCGATCGATGAGCTCGTCCTGTGGCACGTGCCGGCGCGAGGACGCGCGCTCGTGCGCGAGCTGCGCGCGTTCGCGGCGCTCGAGGTCGCCTACGTCGAGGATGCGAGCCCATCCGCGCGACCCGTGCGGCCGGAGCTCGTCGAAGCGGGCGCGCTCGTCGCGAACGGCTATCTGATGAATGCGGAAACGGTCGCCGCGCTGCAGCAGCTCGATCTTGGGCAGCTG
>JASLHP010000347.1 GCA_030149625.1 Solirubrobacteraceae bacterium | reverse complement strand
GCCACGCCGGCGAGGCGTTGGAGCCGAGCGCGCGGAACTCGAACTTGTTGCCCGTGAACGCGAACGGGCTCGTGCGGTTGCGGTCGCCTCCGTGCAGTGGAAGCGCCGGCAGCACCGGTGTGCCAAGCCCCAGGAAAGAGCCCGGCTTGGAGGCCTGCACCTTGCCCGCCTCGATCGCGCCGAAGACCTTCTCGAGCTCCGCGCCCAGGAAGATCGAGATGATCGCGGGCGGCGCCTCGTTGGCGCCCAGGCGATGGTCCTGTCCGGCGCTGGCGATCGACGCGCGCAGCAGTTGCTGGTGCTTGTTGACCGCCTGGATGACGGCCGCGCAGAAGAACAGGAACTGCAGGTTCTCCGCCGGCGTGTCGCCCGGGTCGAGCAGGTTCAGGCCGGTGTCCGTACCCATCGACCAGTTGTTGTGCTTGCCCGAGCCGTTGACGCCCGCGAACGGCTTCTCGTGCAGCAGGCAGATCAGCCCGTAGCGCCGGGCCGTGTTCTGCATGATCTGCATCGTCAGCATCTGGTGGTCGGAGCCGACGTTCGAGTTCTCGAAGATCGGCGCGACCTCGAACTGGTTGGGCGCGACCTCGTTGTGACGCGTCTTGATCGGGATCCCGAGCTTGGCGAGCTCGAGCTCGACCTCGAGCATGTACGCGAGCACCCTTTCCGGGATCGACCCGAAGTAGTGGTCGTCGAGCTCGTGGCCCTTCGGCGGTTTCGCGCCGAACAGCGTGCGCCCGGTCGTCACGAGGTCGGGGCGTTCGAAGAAATACTGCTCGTCGATCAGGAAGTACTCCTGCTCGCAGCCGGTCGTCGTGAACACGCGCGAGGCGTCCTCGACGCCGAGCAGCTCGAGCGCCTTGATCGCGACGCCCGACAGCGCGTCCATCGAGCGCAGCAGCGGGATCTTGTGGTCGAGCGCCTCACCCGTCCACGACGTGAACGCCGTCGGGATGCACAGCAGCGCACCGTTGGGGTTCTCGAGGATGAATGCTGGGCTCGTCGGGTCCCACGCCGTGTAGCCGCGCGCCTCGAACGTCGCGCGGATGCCACCCGTGGGAAACGACGATGCGTCGGGCTCGCCCTGGATCAGCTCCTTGCCGGAGAACTCCGCGATCGCCGTGCCGTCGCCCGCGGGGCCGTAGAACGAGTCGTGCTTCTCGGCCGTCGAGCCCGTCAGCGGCTGGAACCAGTGCGTGTAGTGCGTGGCGCCCTTCTCCATCGCCCATTCCTTCATCGCCTGCGCGACCGCGTCGGCGAGCGAGGTGTCGAGCGCCTCGCCGCGCGCGAGCGTCCGCTGCAGCGCCTTGTAGACGTGCTTCGGCAGCCGCCGGCGCTGGACGGCCGGGGAGAAGACGTTCGTCCCGAAGACCTGGTTGTCGGCGATCGTGAGGTCGGGCGAGCCGAGGGCGGCTCCGTTGGCGCTCCACTGAGCGGCGGTGACGTTCTGCTGGCGGGTCCTGGGCATGGCTGGGGTCGAATCCTCCTGAAGAGTTAGGGCCCACCCACAAGCGGGCTCCGTCGAGGGCAGGGCCGCACGCAATCGTAGTCCCCGGCAGGTCGAAGGGCATCACCGAATGGCGAAATCGAGCGCGCCAATTTTCGACAGCCGGCCAAACGCGTCGGCGCTCGCCGGCCGGCGTCACACTCCGGCGCGCCCTGACGCCGGCGTCGCGCTCCGGAGCTCTGAGGCCGGCGTCGTACTCCGGCGAGCTCCGAGGGCGTCGTCCTCCGGCGAGCTAGGGACTGGAGGGGAACTCGCCAGCTTCGACGCGGCCCGTGGCGGGGTTGACGTGTTTGAGCTCGGGGGCCGAGGCGATCTTCACGGCGAACTGCCCTTGCACGAGGCCTCCCGAGGACAGGCGCGCTCTGGCCTTGCCCGCGAGGCCGGCGGCGACGGTGTAGTGGACGGTGTAGGTGCCAGACTTGACCGGCACCACGCGCCACACGAAGGTGCGCGTCGCGCCTGGCGCGAGCTTGCCAAGCGCCCACGTGTTCACGTACGCGGTCTGGCCGCCGCCAGGCGGACTGATCTGCTCGCTTTCGACGGGCGGCGATGCGATCGCGCCGGGGCCCCTTTCGATCGCCCACACCGGACGCTTGGCGTCGGCCAGCTCGGGATAGCTCGAGGTGTAGTCGAACGAGTCGATCGTCACGGCGACGTTGGGCACCGTATGCGTGCCGGTGTTGCGTATCGGCAGCACGAGCTTCGTCTGGCGCGCGATCGACTGCGCGCTGGGGAAGCTTGGGTTGACGACCCTCATCGCGAACGTGCCCGCCTTTTCCCCGGCGTCTTGACGCGAGCCACCGCCGCAGCCGGCCAAGGCCAGCGTGCTCGTGGCCACGAGCACGAGCGCTCGGGGCCACCAAGGGGCCTCGATAGCGCGATGCGGCACAGCAGACAAGGCTTTGCGCCCTCCCCTCACGATGGCGCCACGATACCAGTGGCGCTCGCGCGCCGTCATGGCCTGAGCGCTCAGCGAGCGTTGCAGCGGTGGCGTGCGGTCGGCGCATCGCGTAGAGTTACGCGACCGCTGATCGCGACCCGAGGAGGGGCAGGGAGAGATGGTTCGCAACGTTGCCGAGCCGGCGTTTGGCGCCGTGCGGCACGTGCTCGAGGAATTCGGGGACATGATGATCCTGACGGGCAGGACCATCTGGTCGGCCCTGCGGCCCCCGTATCCCTACGGCGGCGAGCTCGTCTCCCAGTTTCTGTTCACGCTGCGGCTCGTGTGGTTCCCGCTGCTGATCTCGACGGTCGCGATCAACTACGGCGCGCCTGGACTGCAGGCCGCGGACTTCCTGCGCATCTTCGGTGCGCTCGATCGCCTCGGCGGCTTCTTCGTGCTCGCCGCGATCCGAGAAATCGGCCCGTTGATCACCTCGATCGTGCTCGCCGGCGTCGCCGGCACGGCGATCACGGCCGACCTCGGCGCGCGCAAGGTGCGCGAGGAGCTCGACGCGTTGCAGGTGCTCGGCGTAGATCCTGTCAAGAACCTGGTCGTGCCGCGCTTCCTCGCGCTGATGGTCGTCACGGGGCTGTTCGACATCTACGCGCTGCTGTTCGGGATCTTCGGCGGCATCCTCGCCGCGCTCGCCAACGACCAGCCGCTGGGCCCGTTCTGGGGGACGCTGTTCGCGAACGCGTCAGTGACGGACCTGTGGGGCTCGGTGCTGAAGACCACCGTGTTCGGGGCGATCATCGCGATCGTGTGCTGTTACAAGGGCATGACCGCCTCCGGTGGCGCCGAGGGCGTCGGTCGCGCGGTCAACGAGGCTGTCGTGATCGCCTTCCTCGGCATCGGCGCGTTCAACTACGTGTTCACGCAGACGCTGCTCGCGACGCATCCCCAGATCCTGGTGATCAAGTGAACGAACTGCTTGCGATGCCGCGCGAATGGCTCGCCGCCGGTGGTGAGATCGGGCGCTTCACGGGCACGATCGTGCGGGACGTGTGGAGCCTGCGCGTGTTCCGCTTCTTCGGCGAGGCGCTGCGCCAGTCCGGGATCCTGATCGTCGGCTCGACCGCCGTCATCTGGTCGCTCGTGTTCATCACGGGCCTCGGGCCGTGCGGGATCGAGGCCGCGTACTTCAACCAATCGACCGGCACGCCCAATTACGCCGGCGTGTTCGCGGCCTGGTGCAACCTGCGCGAGGCCGTGCCGTACGCGTTCGGCTACATGATGTCCGCCAAGGTCGGCACCGGCATCGTCGCGGAGCTCGGCGCGATGCGCATCTCCGAGGAGATCGACGCGCTGGAGGTGATGGGCGTCGACTCGATGGTGTTCCTTTGCGCGACGCGGCTGCTGGCCGCGTGGATCGTGCTGCCGTTCATGTACATCGGGGCGATCGGGGTGGCGTTCCTGGCCTCCTACATCGCGGTGGTCGACCAGATCGGGTTCACCTCCAGCGGGGGGTATCTGCTGATCTTCTGGCAATTCCAGAATCCACCGGATTTTCTCTATAGCGTGATCAAGGGCATGTGCATGGCCACGGCGATCGTGCTAGTGGCGTGCTACTACGGCTACAACGCCAGCGGTGGGCCCGTGGGCGTGGGGAAGGCGACGGCGAAGTCGATGGTGCTAAACCTGATTCTCGTGAACCTGATCGGAATGCTCGGCACCGAGGTGTTCTGGGGCACCAATCCTCGAGCCCCGATCGGAGGCTGACGGTGGCGGCTGAGCAGCCCACGCGAGGCTCTGGCTCCCGGGAGGAGGACGAGTACGAGTTCCACACGGGAGTCATACGTCCCTCGCAAGCCCCGGACGCGATCGAGTTCATCGACGTGCACAAGTCCTTCGGGCGCAACCACGTGCTGCGTGGCCTCAACATGGGTCTGCCCGAGGGCAAGATCTCGATGATCATCGGACCGTCGGGAACGGGCAAGTCGGTCTGCATCAAGCACATCGTCGGATTGCTCTACCCCGACCAAGGCGACGTGCTCGTGCACGGCCAGTCGATCCCGGCCCTGCCTGACGCCGAGCTGTTCGAGCTGCGCCGCAAGTTCGGTGTGCTGTTCCAGGACGGCGCGCTGTTTGGCTCGCTGAACCTCTACGACAACGTGGCTTTTCCGCTGCGCCAGCACACCGAGAAGGGTGAGGACGAGATCGCGGAAATCGTCAACCGTCGCATGAAGGAGGTCGGTCTCGGCGGCGAGGGCGCGAAGATGCCCAACGAGCTGTCTGGCGGCATGCGCAAGCGCGCCGGCTTCGCGCGCGCGCTCGTGCTCGACCCTGAGATCGTGCTGTTCGACGAGCCCGACTCGGGCTTGGACCCGGTGCGCACGGCGCTGCTGTGCGAGCTGATCAAGGAGGTCCACGCCGAGAACGGCGGCTGCTACGTCGTGATCACGCACGACATCATGAGCGCGCGCCGCGTGGCCGAGCACATCTCCGTGCTGTGGAAGGGACGGATCGTCGAATCCGGTCCCGCGGAAGAGCTGTTCGCCTCGGAGAACCCGTTTGTGCGGCAGTTCCTGTCCGGCGAATCAGCCGGTCCGCTCGGCATGGAGTAGGCCGTGAGGCCGCGGGACGGCGCCGTGCGATGAGCGAGACTAGCCTTCACCCGTGAGCCCTTCGCGACTGCTGTCGTCCCTAGCCGGTGGCGCCGCCCGGCGGCCGCGGTTGGTGCTCGCGGTCGCGGTCGTGCTGGCGCTCGCCGCGGCGGGGCTCGCGCTGCGGCTGAAGCCGACTGCCGCCACGAGTACGTTCGTATCGAGCTCGAGCCCGGAGTATCGGGCGACGCAGCGCTACTACCGCGGCTTCGGCGAAGAGCCGATTGCCGTGCTCGTCAAGGGCAACCTGCAACAGCTGGTGCTGAGCTCGGACCTCGAGCGGCTGCTCGGCCTCGAGGGCTGTCTGTCCGGCAACGTGCCCGCGGTGGCGTTCGCAGCCGAGGGAGGCGCTGAGGGGCCGTGCGCGCGGCTCGCGCGCGCGAAGACAGTCAAGGTCGTCTTCGGACCCGGCACGTTCCTCAACGAGGCGGCCGAACAGATCGGCAAGCAGCTGTCCGCGGAGACCCGTCAGGCCGAAGCCGAAGCCAAGCGCGCCGAAAGCTCGGTGTATCGCGCGGCGCTTGCGCGTGGGCTGACGGCCGCGGAAGCTCACGCACTTGGCCGGCAGGCGAGCAAGGTCTCGCTCGCGGGATTCAAGTCGAGCCTCGTGACACAGGCGCTCGAATATGGCTTGACGGCCGTGCCGAGCATCGAAGACGCCAACTTCGTCTCGAATGTCGTGTTCGACTCGACGAAGGTCGCGGGCACCCCCAAGTCGCGCTTTGCCTACCTGTTCCCGAGCCGCGAAGCGGCGCTCGTCTCGGTGCGGATGAAGGCCGGTCTCTCCGAAGCGGCGAGGGTCAGGACGATCGCGCTGATCCGCGAAGCGGTGCGCATGCCGCAGTGGCGTCTCCAGCACGGCGAGCGCTACCTCGTCACAGGCGAGCCGGTGATCGTGTCCGATCTGACGAGCTCGATA
>JASLHP010000320.1 GCA_030149625.1 Solirubrobacteraceae bacterium | reverse complement strand
CGATCGAACTGCACGGAAACACGTTCATCAGCAACACCGGGGTGACGAGCGCCACGTTCAAATCGCTCCCGGACGTGCCGTTTGAATCGATCGAAGTAAAGCTCCCGGCTGGCGAATTCAGTGAGTTCGGGGTGAACCTGCCCGCCAAGGCACAGTACGACCTATGCGGGCAGAAACTCACGATGCCGACGTACTTCAGAGCCGCAAACGGCCTGGAAGTGAAACAGAACGCGCCGGTCGCGATCACCGGGTGCACGAAGCCCGGCGCGGGCAAGAAGAAGCACAAGGCAAAAGCACGAAAGAAGGCTCACGGGCACAACAGCGCTCGCAAGTAACTGGAGAGGCACATGTACAGCGGTTAGCACTCGGCGTCCGTCGCTCACGTCGCGCGGAGACGGCGACTTCGACTTTCGCCCACTACTAGTGGGCGCCCAGGTGTGCGTTTGCGCGAGAACGACGCTGTTCTCGTGAAAGCGTGCTGGCAGCAAGACCGGCGCATCCATCGACCGGCCGCGTCCGGTGGCTGGTTCGTGGGGCGCTCAATGAGACAACACACGAAAGGCAGCTCAGGATGAAATCCTTGTTCAAGGGCATGCTCGGCGTGCTCACGGTGACGCTCGCGCTCAGCGGGCTCACGGCAGCCTCCGCGCTCGCGGCCGGCGCACCGACAGCAGAAACCAAGCCGGCAGGTGGCATCACCGAAACGACCGCGGCGCTCGCTGGCACCGTGAACCCCAATGAAGCGGAAACAAAATACTACTTCGAATACGGGCCGACGACCTCGTATGGATCGAAAACGATAGAACACACGATCCTCACCAAAGGCGCAGCGGCCGGAACCGCCAAAGGTCTCACCCCCGGCACGACCTACCACTTCCGGCTCGTAGCTACGAACAGCTACGGCACCGCCTATGGAAGCGACGAACAGTTCACCACGCTGACGGCGCCGGAAGTCGTCGTCGTGGGCGGAAGAAAAATTACGGAACTCGAATTGCAGGGCGAAAGCAAAACACCGTTCATCGAATGGGAAGGCCGCAAATCGATTTCATGCGAAAGCGCGACGTTCGGCCTCGTGTTCTTGAACTCGAAAGAAGTCGAAGGTCACATGAAGTGGAATAGGTGCAAACAGTCGCCAACGCCCGAATGCACCAACGGGCACGAAGTCGTCGAATCGGAAACGCTGAAAGGCTCACTGGGCTACACGAACCGAGCAAAAAAAGAAGTCGGCCTTGTGCTCGAAGGAAAAAGCTCGAAAGTCTGGGCGAAAAAAGTCAACTGTGACGGTCTGGGGATCAGGTCGATCACCGGCAAGTTGGCCGGGCGGCTAGTGCTGCCGGTCAATACGAAAATCGCGCGCCTCGCCGCGATCGGCGTGAAATACGAAGTGAATGAAGCAAAACAGCTCGCCGGAGAACTGGCGGGCCAGCTGATCTGGGGCGAAGAAACCGCAGAGCTAATGGGCTTCGGGGCCAGCTTCACCGGCTCGGCCAACATCGAATGGGAAGTCAAGGCATAAGGAAATAGCGACAGGTGTGCGAGGCCGACGCTTGGCCCCGCACACCTGCTGATGCCGGTGAGTGGCTCGTGAGCGAGGGTGCCGACGGAGCTGCGGCCCGCTCACGGTGCTCGGACGTCGGGGAACCACTCCGCGCAGTGCGCGCGCAGCGCCCCGCGAACCCACGCGCGCTCCTGCGGCGAGGCCAAGCGGAATCGCGCGAGCAGCTCGCGCTGGCGCTCGAGCGGCGCGCCGGCGATCACCCAGCGCACAGCGAGCCGCTCGAACAGCAGCTCCGCCGCGCGCTGCCAAGCGTCCTCCCGCGTGTCCGCGGCGCGCGCCGGCGATCCCGCGAGCGCCTGCGCGTACTCGCGACGCGCCCCCGCTGTGAGCGAGCCGCGCAGCGTCAGCACGTTGCCGTCCGCGTCGGCGTAGTCGCTGTCCGGCGCGGAGAGTTTCTCGGTGCGCTGCGATCGGCGCCCGCGCTTGCCCACGCTCAGCCTGCGTCGGCGGCTCGTTCGAGCTGGCCCCGCACGTCGCCCGTGACCGGCTTGGCGTGGCCTGGCCACGCCGCCGCGGGCTCCATCGCCGCGAGCTTGCGGATGCTCGCGCGCGCCTGCTCGGTGTCGAAGTTGTAGATCGTCATCGGCACCGCCGGCGCGCAGTCGCGGCCCCAGCGGTCCAGCGTGTAGAAGCAGTCGGTGCTGAGGGCGAGGCGATCGGACTCGCGCCACAGCGCGATCAACCCCGGTGCGTGCCCTGGCAGGTGCACGACCTCGAAGCCCGCGACCTCGTCGCCCTCGTCTAGCGTTTCGGAGATCTTCACCGGCCCGCCGTCCCAGGCGAAGCGGTGCAGCAGCAGATGCAGCTGGCGCATCCCCGCGGGCAGGCCCGCGAGCCCGTGTGGCCAGTAGCGAAAGCCGCCGCTGCCTTCGGCGTCCTGCAGCTCGTCGGAGTGGCACAGCACGGGGACGCCCAGCGCGGGTGCCACGCCACGGTGGTCGGTGTGCCCATGACCGAGCACCACGCGGCGGATGCCGCCGAGCTTGGCGCCGGCGCTCGCGACCGCGCGCGTCATCGTGCGCGCGCCGGCGTCGAACAGCGTCACGCCGCCATCGTCCTCGAGCAGGTACACGTTGCAGCGGGCGGGCTGACCCTGGACGACCCACACGCCCTCCGCGACAAGCTCGGCCGCGCCCGCACCGAGGCGTGAGCTCAGTCGTGTCTTGGCGTTGAATGCCTGCATCATCCGCGCCTCGGCGCCCGAGCCTCGCGCAGGCAACATCCCGATCTGGCGCGCGAACGTCATCGAGTCGCTGAACGCGTCGTTGCTGTGGATCAGCCCGTCGCGCACCGTCAGCAGGTCGAAGCCCTCGAGCGTCACCTGAGAGCCCGTCGGGGCGATGCCGTCGAAGCCGCTCGATCCGGCGAACGTGCCCGTCATGTGCCACTGCACGCCGCAGCGGTCGCCCTCGCTGGTCGTCGAGACGACCCGTATGCTCAGGTCCGGCAGCGCGGCGATCAGATTGCCGATGAACTCGCGTACGCCCTCCGGTGCGAGCACGTCCGCCTGGCCGCGCACGTTCTCGCGCCCGCCGTCCGCCCACAGCGACACCGCGAGCTCCAGGTCGCGCGCGTCGATCGCGGCGAAATAGCGTCGGGCGACGACCTCGGCCTTGTTTCCCGAGATGCGCTTGCGCGACGCGGCCGCCTGCTGCATGGTCGCGGCGACCTCCTGCACCCTGGTGCTCGCCTCGCTGGCAGTCTCCCGATCGGCCATGCCGCCTCCTTTACGCCGCTGAACGACCGTAGTCTAGTCTTCGCCTGGTGTCCGATGTGCCGAGCAGGCGAGAGCTTGGTCGCGGCGAGCGCGTGCTTCCCGGTCTCTACCGTCTGCGGCTGCCGCTGCCATGGCCGGGCGTTCCCCACTGCAACGCTTGGGCGATCGCCTCGGGCGACGGCTTCGTGCTGTTCGACACCGGCATGCACGACGAGGACTCGCTCGCGCACCTGGAGCGTGCGCTCGGCATGTGCAACCTGCGCTTGGAGCAGGCGCGGCTGGTCGTGTGCACGCACGCGCACACCGACCACTGCGGCCAGGTGGCCACGATCGTGGAGCGCGCCGGCTGCGCGGTGTGGATGCACCCCAACCACGAGCACTTGAATCGCATGATCGAAGACCCCGAGGCGGTGACCGCACGGCGCGTGGAGATCGCACGCCAGAGCGGCGTCCCGGAGGAGCCGCTGCGCCGCTACGCCGCCGAGCGCAGCGGGCGCGGGAGCGGGATCGCCGGCGCGATCGAGCCCGACCGCGACCTCGTCGCCGGAATCGGGATCGGCACCGACCTCGGTGAGTGGGTCGTGTACGAGACGCCGGGGCACGCGCCGTCGCACGTGTGCCTGTTCCAGCCCGAGCGCCGCCTCTTGATCTCCGGCGATCATCTGCTCGGGCGCATCTCGCTGTACTTCGACTACGGCTATTCGCCCGATCCCGTCGGCGAATTCCTGGGCTCGCTGGACGTCGTCGAGCGTCTCGGCGCGCGCCTTTGCCTGCCGGGGCACGGGCGCACGTTCGCCGACGTTCACGCCCACATTCAGGGCAATCGCGCGCTCGTGCAGGAACGCCTGACGCGCGTGCGCGCGGCGCTCGACGGGCACGAGCTGACGGTCTTCGAGGTCGTCCCCCACGTATACGGCGACTCGCTCTCGCGCCAGAACGCGCACTGGCTGCTGTCGAAGATCCTCTGCTACCTGACGCATCTCGAGGCGCTCGGCCAGGCACGTCGCGTCACCGGCGCGTCGTCCGCGGCGGGGGAACCCGAGCGCTGGACTGCATAATCTGAGGATGCGCATCGACCAGATCCTCGAAGATCGAGACCGGTCCACCCGACCGGCGTTCTCGTTTGAGTTCTTCCCTCCCAAGACGCCGGCGGGAGAGCAGAACCTGAACGACGCACTCGTCGAGCTGCGCAAGCTCGACCCCTCGTTCGTGTCCGTGACCTACGGCGCGGGCGGCTCCACGGGCGGCAAGACGATCGAGATCGTCAAGAGCCTGCGCGAGGAGCACGGCCTCGAGGCGATGGCCCACTTCACCTGCGTCGGGGCGACGGTCCCCGAGCTGCGCGAGACGCTCGATGAGATGCGCGCGGCGGGCATCGACAACGTGCTTGCGCTGCGCGGCGACCCGCCGGCAGGGCAGGAGCAGTGGCGCAAAACGGAGGGCGGCCTGGAGTACTCGCGCGAACTGGTCGAACTGATCGCCGCCGACTACCCGTTCGCTATCGGCGGCGCCTGTTTCCCCGAGACGCACATCCACGCGGTCAGCCCCGAGGAGGACCTGGAACACCTCGCCGAGAAGGTGACCGCTGGCGTGCGGTTCCTGATCACGCAGCTGTTCTTCGACAACGCGCTCTACTTCGACTTCGTCGAGCGCGCGCGCGCGGCAGGCGTGAACGTGCCGATCGTCCCCGGCGTGATGCCCATCACGCAGGTCGGGCAGGTCGAGCGCATGGCCAAGCTCTGCGGGGCCTCGATTCCCGATGACCTGCGCCGCGAGCTGCACGCGCGCGGCGAGGACCGCGAGGCGGTGCTCGACTTCGGCGTCGCCTACGCCACGCTGCAGTGCGCCGAGCTGCTGCGCGAGGGCGTGCCCGGCATCCACTTCATCACGCTCAACCGCTCGCCCGCCACGCGCGCGATCCTCAGCGCGCTGAAGCTCGCAGAGCCGTGGGAGAAGGGGATCTACCCGAGCTCGATCTCGAGCCCCTCGGCTACGCGCGGCGAACCGTCGGCCGCCTCGTAGCGGACGTCGACCGAGTCGTCCTGCCTGTAGGTGCCGACGCCCCACGCCCCCAGCAGCCAGCGCCAGCCGCTGATCTTGTCCTTGCGCAACTCGCGCTCGAACACGAGCGCGCCGTCGCGCACCGTGTAGTCGACGCCGAGGCGCTGCGGCACGCCGTTGAGGTAGACCTCGTAGGCGCCGCGGACTCCACGCGGCAGCCGGACCCTCGAGTTGCTCATCGTCGCTCGATTATGACCGCGCGCCCGCCAGCAGATCGATCCACGGTCCGCGCGTTCTCAGCCAGCCAGCGAGCCGCGGCGTCGATGCTGGCCGCGAGCGTAGGCGCGCTGGCGCATCAGCGCGGCATCGACGATCGGGCATATATCCGCGGGCTCCTCGACCTGGTGCAGCCCCTGCAGGTCCGGCTCGTCGATGCGCCCGTCGGCGAGCGCCCGCGCGCGCAGCCACTGCAGCAGGCCATCCCACTCGCCGTCGCCGACGAGGATCACCGGAAAGTGGCGGATCGTGCGTGTCTGGATCAGCGTCAGGCACTCGAACAGCTCGTCCAGCGTGCCGTAGCCGCCC
>JASLHP010000245.1 GCA_030149625.1 Solirubrobacteraceae bacterium | reverse complement strand
CTCTGCTGGGTCGTCGGCATCGGCCTGTGTGCGATCGCCACCGCGATCGTCCTGTTCATGGCCGTCAAGGGCATCGCCTACCTGAGGCCATACCTGCTCACCGAACACCCGGCGCCCGCCGCTCCGGGCGCCCAGGCTCATTCGGGCGGCTTTCTCGACCCGATCATCGGCACGTTCATCGTCGCCGCGATCGGCACCCTGATCGCCGCGCCGGCCGGCATCGGCCTCGCCACGTGGGTGACCGAGTACGGACGCCCGACGTGGCTGGCTCGCGCGCTGGAATCGGGCATCGAAACGATCGCGGGCGTGCCGAGCATCGTCCTCGCGATCTTCGGCCTGCTGATCTTCTCCCGCTCCTTTCTGGCGTTCCTCTCGCAGCCGGCGAACGGCGTCGCGACGGCGCAGTCGTTCGTCATCGCGGGCATCATGCTGTCGCTGCTGGCCCTGCCGCTCGTCTTCGGCGCCACGCGCGAGGCTCTCACACAGCTGCCGTCGCGCCTGCGCGAGGCGTCGTTCGCGCTTGGCAAGACCCGCGCGACGACCATCCGGCGCGTGCTGCTGCCGTCGATCCGGCCGGGGATGGCGAGCGGCGTGGTCCTCGGCATGGGCCGCATCATCGGCGATACGGCGATCCTCACGATCCTGCTCGGCAGCACGCTCAGGAACGAAGGGGTCGGCGACGTCCCCCTCTGGGGCACGCTGCGCGGCACCGGCTCGACGCTGACGAGCTACATCTACAACAACTCCCCCGCCGGCGAAGGCGGCGCGCCGCAGAAGGCCTACGCCGCGGCGTTCCTGCTGCTGATGATCGTGCTCGCGCTAAACGCGCTCGTGACGCGACTCTCGCGTGGCCATGGCGAGGCCGCTCGCGCCGCGAGCTGGCGGGGTCTGAGCGGGATCTCGCCAACTCGTCTGGTCCGAGGTGTCAGATGGAGCCGCTGATGCCGCCGCCCGTGCGCCGGATCGCCGTCGATCGCGCGCCCAACGTCGCGCCGGCGCGGCCTGCTCCCAACGGCAACGGAACGGCTGGCATCGCCGTCGCCTCGCCGCGGCCTCGGCCGCTGAGAGCGCCCGCCGCGAACGTCCGCCAGCGCATGGCGATCGAGTCCGTGTGGCTGGCCTACGGCGAGAATTGGGTCGTGCGCGATGTCAGCCTGCCCGTGCGCCAAGGCGAGGTGCTGGCGTTGATCGGCGCCTCTGGCTCAGGCAAGACGACGCTGCTGCGCTCGATGAACCGCCTTACCGAGATCACCGCGGGAGCGGGACGCGCGGGACGCGTCACGCTCGACGGCCACGACATCCACGAGCTCGAGGTCAACGACCTTCGCCGCCGCGTGACAATGGTCTTCCAGCAGCCGAACCCGTTTCCGATGAGCATCTTCGAGAACATCGCCTATGCGCTGCGCGAGGCTCCCGGCGGCCCTCGGCGCGGCAAGCGCGCGCAGCTCGAGCCGAAGGTCCGCGACGCGCTGCGTCGCGCCGGCCTGCACGACGAGGTCGGCGACGATCTCGACCGCTCGGCGCTGGCGCTCTCGGGCGGCCAGCAGCAGCGCCTGTGCATCGCGCGCGCGCTCGCTGCCGAGCCCGAGGTGCTGCTGCTCGACGAGCCCTGCTCGGCGCTCGACCCGATCTCGACGGCCGTCATCGAGGACCTCGTCATCGGCCTGCGCGAGAGCGTCGCGGTCGTGATCGTCACGCACAACCTGCAGCAGGCCTTTCGCGTCGCCGACCACGTCGCCTTCATGCACCTCGGCGAGCTCGTCGAGTACGGCTCCTCCGAGCAGGTCTTCGACCACCCCTCCCAGCAGCGCACGCGCGACTACATCAGCGGAGCCTTCGGGTGAGGCGCGCGGTCAGCGGAGCCTTCGGGTGAGGCGCGCGGCGCTCGTGCTCGCCGCGCTTGCGCTCACCGGTTGCGAGACCTCCGCGGAAAAGAGCGCGAAGCTCGAAAAGGTCGCCAAGCGCGAAGCTGCCGTGACCAGGCGCCATGAGGCGCTCGCGCGCAAGGGACTGTCGATCGCGCGCACGAGCACCAAGATCACGGTGAGCGCCGCCGCGGTGGTGCACAGCTCCGAAGGAACCGCCGCGGTGGTGACGTTGCGCAACCTGACGGCGATCGCGCAGCGCGACGTGCCGATCGCGATCGCCGTCAGGAGCGCGAGCGGCGCCACGCTCTACACCAACAGGACCTCGGGCCTGGCGCCCGCGCTCGCGTCCGTGCCGCTGGTGCCGGCGCACGGGACGACGACGTGGATCGACGACCAGATCGAGGCGTCCGGCGTCCCCGCGAGCGTCAGCGCGCAGGTCGGCGAAGGCGAACCCGTCAGCGGCGCGGTCCCCGTGATCGATGTCCAAGGGGCTCGCCTCGTCAACGACGAAGCGAGCGGGCTCGAGGACGAAGGCACGGTCGCCAACCACTCGGCGAGGACCCAGCGCGAACTCGTTCTCTACGCGGTGGCGCGCCGCGCCGGCCGCGTCGTCGCCGCGGGGCGCGCCGTGATTCCACAGCTCGCCGCGGGCGGCTCGACCCGTTTCCAAGTCTTCTTCATCGGCAGTCCGCGGGGCGCCCAGCTCGAACTGAACGCGCCCGCCAGCGACGTCGGCTGAGCCCGCCGCGCCTCAGCGAGTGCGCCTGCGCTGCTTGAGCGTGATCCCCTCGAGCACATGCGCGACCGTCTCGCACGCGTCGACCGCCGCCTCGAGCGACTCGAAGATGTCCTTCCAGCGGATCACCACCATCGGGTCGATGCCACCGGCGAACAGCGACGCGACGCCGTCGCGCTGCAAGCGATCGCCCTCGTTCTCGAGGCGATGGATCTCGACCAGGTGCGGACCGAGCTCCGTGCCGGTACGCAGGCAGCGCAGCGCCTGCGCGATCTGCTCGCCGGCGCCGACGAGCACTTCGGTGACCTCCACGGCCTGCTCCATCGGCGCCTCGACCCCGTATAGGCCGAGTTGCGCGGCGACGTTCTCCGAGTGGTCGACGA
>JASLHP010000104.1 GCA_030149625.1 Solirubrobacteraceae bacterium | reverse complement strand
GCGCCCGGCTTTCTCAGCGACCCGGCCGTCGGTGGCGGCTACCTATACTGGCACTCTGAAGAATACCTGGCCTATTCAACACAGGAATGGATAGGCCGCATCGAACTGAACGGCCACCATCTCCAGGGCAGGCTCATTAATGCCACTCATACGAACGACGGCACGATCGCTGTGGATTCGCTTGGCCCAGGAGCGGCAAGCCCCGGGGGCCACGAGACACCGTGCCACGCCCGGATGCACCAGCGACGGCGGGTCTCGTCGCCCTGCCGCGGGCATACAGGGTCAGCCGTTCGACCATGATGTAGGCGGCTACCCAGAGGACCGCGAATACGCCTATATCTCGGCCGGACCCACATTGGGCTTCTCGCCACGATGGCGTCGGCCGTGTGTCGTGCGCGCGCAGGCTGGCGGCGATCTATGTGCTCAGCGGATCGGGTGCAGTTCGACACCGTGAGCTGCCCCTTGCCAATCGGTGTCGGCTGTCAGAGCTGGAGCGTCCAGCCGTCGCGCCAGTGCCAGGCAGGCCCGGTCGCCGAGCGAGAGCCCTGCATCGCGGGTCAACGGTCGTAGGCGTCCCGCGTCGATGGCGTCAGCGGCCGTGAACGACTCGACGGTAATCGCGCCATCGAGTAGTCCGCTTTGAGTGAGTTCGACCGCGAGCTTCGCCGGGTCGGCTCCCCGATCAGCGACACGGCTGAATACCTCAGCAAGATTGACGGTCGAGATCACCGCACCGCTGGCGATTGCCTCGGCAACAATGTCGGCGCCGGGCTCGTCTCGGAGATGCGCGAGAAGCGCCGAGGCGTCGAGTACGGGCGCCAACTACTCGGTGTCCTCGCGGTCGGCTTCTGCGCGCCGCTCGGCGAGCAGCTCGTCCACCATCGACCCTCCGGGGAGCCGACGGAGCAGTCCGCGGCTCTGCTCGGCCACGGCGCGATATGGGCGTAGCCGCAGCGAGCCGTCGTCCTCGGTGCTCAGCAGCATGTGAGTACCGGGTTTCAGGTCCAGCTCACGGCGTACAGTGGATGGCAAGACAACTCGTCCGCGCTCGCCGATGGTAACGCGCCTTTCGGTGTGGGCCATGTTGTTAACGTACCACGATTACGCCACGTCCCACGGGGCTGGCGGCCCGGTGCCCCGCTCGGATTCAGCCCCCTGACGGCTGTTGGTGGGCTAAGAACCTGTTTCAAAATGACCGGCCCACCCGGATGCGTCCCTGTACACGGCGCCGGATCGTCACGTGCCGTCTTGCCCGTGCTACCAGCACGGGCTTCACCGGCCCGCGTCGCCCGGCTTGGTCCAGAAACACCCGACCGCACCCTCATTTTGAAACAGGTTCTAAATCCCCGATGAGCCCCAATATCCGCGACGCTGGGCATGCTTGCCCGACGACTCATCGCGCCCACAAAGGCTCGGGCCCGAGCGCTGCGACCTGATGCGTCGCATCGACCGCCGCCGCCAGCGCCACCGCGCCCGCCAGCAGCTCGTCCAGCGCCCGCGCCGAGCGCTCCGCCGGCGCCCCGTCGGCGAAGTCGGCGCCCGTGAGGTAGACCGAGACGGGCGTGGCGAGCGCCCCGAAGAAGGTGAGCACGTCGCGCAGGTGCCGGTCGGCGCCGAGGAAGTGATGATCGCTTCCGCCCATGGCGACCAGCGCTGCGACCTTCGAGCGAAGCGCGCGCACGGGCAGGACATCGAAGACGTTCTTGAGCGCCCCCGTCATCGATCCGCGGTACACGGGCGTGGCGAACGCGACAACGTCGGCACGACCGATCGCCGCGACGACAGCGCCCGTGTCATCTCCGAATTCATCGGGCTGGCGCCCGTCCGCGAACGAGACGCGCAGCTCGCTCAGGTCGAGCAGCTCCGCCGCACCCACCGACGGGCGAATGCGCTCGACGGCCTCCGCGACGGCGCGGCGCAGTCGTCCTGGCGGTGTGACGCTGCCCACCACTGCCAGCAGTCGCGGTGCTGGGCGGTGCTCCTCAGCGGCCATGCGCGCCGGCGGCGACGGCGAGTCCCGCCCCCTTCGTGGAGCTCGCGCCGCCTACGGTGAACGGCACGCTCAAGCCCCGATCGCCGCTCGTCGCGGCCTGACCGACGGCCGCCGATCGTGCGGGCGCACCGGCCCACAGCCCGCGCTCGCGCAACACCGGCAGCACGCCCTCGGCGAACCAGTACGCCTCCTCCAAGTGCGGGTACCCCGACAGCACGAACTCGCTGATGCCGAGCGCCGCGTACTCCGCGATACGCTCGGCGACTTCCTCGTGGCTGCCCACGAGCGCGGTGCCGGCGCCGCCGCGCGCGAGCCCAACGCCAGCCCATAGATTGGGGGCGACCTCGAGCTCGGATGCCGAGCCGTTGTGCAGCGAGATCATCCGCCGCTGCCCCTCGGACTCGCTGCTGCGCAGCCGCTGCTGGACGAGCTCGATGGTCTCCGCCGGGATGCCGTCGAGCAGCCGCTCGGCCTCACGCCACGCCTCCGCGGCGCTGTCGCGACTGACGACGTGCAGCCTTATTCCGTGTCGCAGCGGCCGGCCGCGCGCCGAGGCCATCGCCGTGACGGCGTCGAGCTTCTCGCGTAGCAGCGAGGGCGGCTCGCCCCAGCTCAGGTACACCTCGACGTAGCGCGCGGCGACGTCGAGCGCGGCGGCGGAAGAGCCGCCGAAGTAGATCGGCGGCGTGGGCGCGGGCAGCTGTTCGAGCTGGGCGGCGGACACCGACAGCCGCCTGCCCTCCAGATCGACCTCGGCGCCGCGCCACAGCTCGCGCACGATCGACAGGAACTCGGCGGTGCGCTCGTAGCGCGCGGCCTTCTCGAGGCGGTCGCCCAGCGCACGCTGTTCCGCGCCGTCGCCGCCGGTGACGACGTTCAAGAGCAGCCTGCCGCCGCTCTGGCGCTGAAAGGTGGCGGCCATCTGCGCCGCGAGCGTCGGGCTGACCAGTCCCGGACGGAAGGCGATCATGAACTTGAGCCGCTCGGTGCGCTGGCTGAGCATCGCGGTCGTCACCCACGCGTCTTCGCACCACAGCCCCGTGGGCGTCAGCGCGCCTTCGAACCCGAGCTCCTCGGCGGCGAGCGCCACCTGCGTGAGGTAGCCGAGCGACGCTGCGCGCGGGCCGCCGGCGACGCCCGCTCGGCGCTCCTGCTCGATCAGCCTGCGGCCGTCTCCCTGCGTCGGCAGGAACCAGTGAAAGACGAGCCCGCCGCCGTCCGCGTGCTCATCGCTCGTCATCTCACACCTGCCCGTGCTGGGGGGGGAACGTGCCGCTCAGCGTGTAGCGGCCGATGTGTTGGAGCTTCCAGCGCACGGGGTCGTGCAGCGTGTGCGTGCGCGCGTTGCGCCAGTGGCGGTGCAGGTTGAGATCGTTGGCCGCCGAGCGCGTGCCGGCGAGCTCGAACAGAGCGCTGGTCGTCTCCACGGCGACTCTGTCCGCGAGCGCCTTGGCGGCGGCGACCGCGATCGATGCCCGTGCCGAGCCGGCCTCGTCGATCCCCTGGCGTTCGACCGCGTCGATCGTGCGTCCGGCCTCGGCCAGCAACGCCTGCGCGGCGCGAACGCCGATCGCGAGCTCGCCGGCGCGCTGGATCAGCAGCGGGTCATCGGCCGCGCGCTCGACGTCGGCCTCGAACCAGGGACGGCTGGCGGTGCGCACGAACTCGGCCGCGTCCCGCAGCGCGCCGGCGGCGATGCCGACGTCGATCGCCGTGTGGATCAGCTGCGCTCGCGCGCCGTACACTTGCGGGCGCTCGAACATGCGGTGATGGGGGATCACCATCGCGGCTGGCACGCTCACGCGGTCGAGCTTGACGGTGCCGCTCGCGGTCGTTCGCTGCCCCATTCCCGCCCAGTCATCGACGATGCTGACGCCCTCGGCGTGGGGCGAGACGATCGCGACCTGCGTGTCGCCGTGCTGGTCCTTGGCGAGCACCGTCAGCCAGTGTGCGAGCAGCGAGCCGGTGCAATAGAACTTCTGGCCGTCGAGGATGAAGTCGTCGTGTGCAGAGCTCCCGTTCGCCGCGGCGCCACTCGCCGCGGGGCGCAGGCTGGCGCGGATGTCGGCGACGGTCTTGGAGCCGGCCTCGGACTGCGCGTTGGCCAAGCGCCGGCCGGCGAGCACCTCGCCGAACATGAGCTGCTGCTGGGCGCTCGTGCCGAGCTGTCGTATCAGCTCCAGGTAGACGAAGTGGCTCTGCGGGATCTGCGCGACGTTGGGGTCGGCGCTCGCGAGCAGGCTCACGACCCGCGCGAGCGTCTCGGCGGACACGCCGGCGCCACCGAACTGGGCCGGAACGGTGATCGCGAGCAGGCCCTCCGCGGAGAGCAGCTCGATCGCCGCGACGGGCAGCCTGCGCTCGCGGTCGCGCTCCGAGGCGCCTGCCGCGATCGGCTCCAGCACGGCCGCGGCGCGAGTCATCGCCTCCTCGTCGGAGGCGATGCGGTGGGCGTCGCTCAGCGGCGGCTCGGCGCCGACCGACTCCGGCGGCTCGGCGCCGCCCGACTCCGGGTCGCCGCCGGCGCCGGGTAGCGTGCGATCGATCTCGGCGGTGCTCATGCGATCGAGGCGGGGGTCGCGAGCGCGCTGTTCGCCGCCGGCGGCGACTGCGCGTCTGAGCCGAGCTCGGCCTCGAGCTCGCGTACGATCGGCAGCACCTTCAGGCCGAAGTAGTCGACCTCCTCCTGGAAGTGCAGGAAGCCTGAGAGGATCAGCCCGACGCCGAGCTTGCGGTACTCGACGATGCGTCGTGCGACCTGCTCGGGCGTGCCGATCAGGCCGCTGCGGAAGCCGTCGTTGTACTGGACGAGGTCCTTGAACTCGGAGTCCTGCCACATGCCGCGCCCGTCCGAGGAGGACTGCCCGGCCTGCTTGACAGCGGCGCCGAAGCCCTCGACGGCCTCCTTGTCGGCCTTGGCGACGATCTCCTCGACGACCGCGTGCGCCTCGGACTCGCTGTCGCGAGCGACGATGAACGCGTTGAGGCCGAAGCGGACGTCGCTGCCCGGCTGACGCCCGGCGTTTCTGGCGTAGGCGGAGACCTCCTCGATCTGGCTGCGCACGCCGTCGAACGAGTTGCCGTTCATGAAATACCAGTCGGACACGCGGCCTGCCATCTGCCGCGCGGCGGTGGAATTGCCGCCCTGGAAGATCTGCGGGTGCGGCTTCTGCAGCGGCTTCGGTTTGAGCGAGTAGCCGTGCAGGTTGTAGAAGTCGCCGGAGAACTCGGCCTCGTCCTCGGTCCAGCTGGCCTTCAGCACGCGGATGAACTCCTCGGAGCGGCGGTAGCGCTCGTCGTGCTCGAGCCACGGCTCGCCGAGCGCCTGGAACTCGCCCTTGAACCAGCCGGAAACGACGTTGACGGCAAAGCGCCCACCGGAGATGACGTCGGCGGAGGCGCCGAGCTTGGCGAACACGCCGGGCTGCCACAGGCCTGGGTGGATCGCGGCGATGACCTTCAGGCGCTCGGTCGCGAGCAGCAGCGCGAGCGAGAAGCCAGTCGACTCGTGCTGGTACTCGGCGCCATAGCTGGCCATGTAGCGGACCTGGCTGAGCGCGTACTCGAAGCCGCGGTTCTCGGCCAGCCGCGCGAGCTCGCGGTTGTACTCGATGCCCCAATCGGTGCGCTGCTCGATCTTCGAGACGACGAGCCCGCCGCTGACGTTGGGCACCCAGTAGGCGAACTTGATCGGATCCTCGCTTGTGACGGTCACCCGCGAACCTCGCTTTCTCATTATTTTTATTTTTTTTATGAAGATTGGACGGCGCTGCGGTGCGGCCCTGCGTGCTGCGTGCTGCGTGCCCGGCTCTCGCTTCTCAGCCGACGCGTTCGAGCGTCGCGATTCGCCTGACCCCGGGCTGCTTGGGCCGGGCGCTGCGCGTGCGCGCGGCCGGCCACCGGGGCTCAACCGGCCGACTCGGCTCAACCGGCCGGCTCGGCTCAACGGCACGCGCGGACTCGACGGCACGCGCGGACTCGACGGCGCGCTCGGACTCGACGGCACGCTCGGACTCGACAGCGCGCTCGGACTCGACAGCGCGCTCGGACTCGACAGCGCGCTCGGACTCGACGGCACGCTCGGACTCGACGGCACGCGGGGACTCCAGGCGCGAGTAGGAGCCGCGGAAGAACAGCAGCGGCGCGACGTCCTCGCTCGCACGCGCCATCGACAGCGCCTCGCCGATCACGATCGTGTGATCGCCGGCGCGGTGCGTCGCGTCGACGCGGCAGGCGATCGTCGCGAGCGCGTCGGGCAGACACGGCAAGCCGAGGTCGTGCTCGCTGAACTCGATCTCCTGCGAGCGCGCCCGCTGGCCCTTGGCGGCGAACCGCGTGGAGTGCTCCCGCTGGCTCTCCGCGAGAATGCTGACCGCGAAGCGCGATGACGCGTTTATGGACGAGAGGGTCTCGCTGTCGTGCGCGAGGCACACGAGCAGCAGGGGCGGCTCGAGCGAGACGGACGTGACGGCATTGACGGTCGTGCCGACGGGGCTGCCGTCGCCGCCGCGAGTGCTGACGACGCAGACGCCGGTGGCGAAGTGGCCCATGACGGCGCGCATGTCGTGCTCGGCCGCGCTCACGCGATCCCCTCGGGGACCTCGGCGCCCACCCACAGGGGAGCGTCAGCGTCGAGCCCTGGAAGTCGCTCCGCGTCGAGTCCGGATGAATGGCCGGGGTCGACGGCGAGCGACGGGTCGATGGCGCTGAGCGTGTGCCCGAGCCGCAGCGCCTTCGAGAGCATGTAGCGCTCGGACTCGGGCCCGCCCGCGATCTCGATCGGAACCTGGTCTGCGACCTCGAGCCCGTAGCCCTCCAGGCCGATGATCTTGCGCGGGTTGTTGGTCAGCAGGCGGATGCTCGACAGCCCGAGGTCCGCCAGGATCTGCGCGCCGATGCCGAAGTCGCGCAGGTCGGCGGCGAAGCCGAGGGCGAGGTTGGCATCGACGGTGTCGAGACCGTGGGTGTCCTGCAGCGCGTACGCGCGCACCTTGTTGAGCAGCCCGATCCCGCGCCCCTCCTGTGCGAGGTACACGATCGCTCCGGCGCCCTGCTCGGCGATCTGGCGCATCGCCTGCTGCAGTTGCGGGCCGCAGTCGCAGCGCAGCGAGCCGAAGACCTCGCCGGTGACGCACTCGGAGTGCACGCGCACGAGCACGTCGGGCACGCCCGCGACCTCGCCGTACACCAGCGCGAGGTGCTGGCCGCCATCGACGAGCGAGCGATAGCCGTGCAGGCGGAAGACACCGAAGGGCGTCGGCAGGCGCGCGCTGGCGACGCGTTCGACGAGGCTCTCGGACTGCCTGCGATGCGCGATCAGCTCGGCGACCGTGACCATGCGCAGGCGGTGGCGGCGCGCGTAGGGGATCAGGTCGCCGACCCTTGCCATCGTGCCGTCGTCGTTGAGGATCTCGCAGATCACGCCCGCGTGCGACACGCCGGCGAGGCGCGCGAGGTCGACGGCGGCCTCGGTGTGACCGGAGCGCTCGAGCACGCCGCCGCGGCGGGCACGCAGTGGGAAGATGTGACCCGGCCGCACGAGATCCTCGGCGCTGCTGGCTGGGTCGATCGCCGTCTGGATGGTGCGGGCGCGGTCGTGCGCGGAGATGCCCGTGGTGACGCCGTGACGCGCCTCGATCGACACGGTGAACGCGGTTTCGTGCAGCGACTGGTTGCGGCGCGTCATCGGACTGAGGCCGAGCTGCTCGCAGCGCTCGGCGCTGAGCGCGAGGCAGATCAGGCCGCGTGCCTCCTTGGCCATGAAGTTGACGGACTCGGGCGTCGCGAACTGCGCGGCCATCACGAGGTCGCCCTCGTTCTCGCGCTCTTCGCCGTCGCAGACGATCACGATGCGCCCCGCGCGAATGTCGGCGATCGCGTCGTCGATCGTGTCGAACGGAGCAGTCATGCGATGTGGCCGATGGGCATCTCGTTCACGAACACGAGGATGGTGGTTGCGCCCGGCGCGGTCAAATAGGGATCGTGGAGCGGGCGATAGGGCGCGCCTCTCACGCTGGGGCGACGGCGGCGTCGTACGCGACGGCCTCCTGCGTGAACAGCTCGTGCAGGTCGCGCGTGGCCCGCGTGGGCGGGCCGGAGCGGCGGCGCTGCAGCACCAGGCGCACGCCCGTCTCGTCGTCGGCGATCTTGCGCGCGGTGATCGCGCCGCGCTGCTCGAGCGGGTCGCCAAACACGCTGTAGCTCGGCAGCACGGTGACGCCGAGCCCGGCGGCGACCATCAGCTTGCCCATCTCGGCGCCGTCGGCGGAGTAGGAGAACGAGGGCTTCTCGCCTCCGAGCAGTCCGCCCAGGTAGCGGTGCATGGCGTAGCCGGCACGCATCGCGATCAGCGGCTGCGCGACGAGCTCGGCGATGCTGACCGACGAGCTCTGCGCGAGCGGGCTGTCGCTGTGGACGCACACGACGGGGTGTCCACGCAGCAACTCGACCGTGTGCAGCTCCGGCGTGACCTCGTCGCCGTCGAGATAGTTGACGAGGCCGAGGTCGAGACCGCCCTCCAGCAGCGAGCGGTGCAGGAGCTGCTGCTGGAGCAGCACCACGTCGACCTGCGTCGTGGGGTGCGTGTCGCGGAACGCGCGGATCGTGGCGGTGAGCAGCGGCGACGTGGCGGCGCTGACCGTTCCGAGCCTGACCGTGCGGCTGCTCTCGTGCTGCTCGTCAGCGGCGCTGCGCAGGCGCCGGGCGGCCTCGATCACGTCGAGCAGGTGCGGCAGCAGCTCGCGCCCCTCGGCGCTCACGGTGGCACCGGTGCGCTGGCGGTCGAGGATGTGGACCCCCAGCTCGGCCTCCAGCTTGCGCACGGTCTCGCTCAGCGCGGGCTGAGAGATGTGCAGCTCCTCGGCGGCGCGCCTGAACGATCCGAAGCGCGCGACCGCGGCCGCATATTCGATCTGCTCGATACGCATGACCGCGCGTTGTCAACAATTTCTATCGAAAAGCTCGCTGATAGTGCGCGCAAGCGTACCACGCGCCGACCCCCGATAGGACACGGCTATCGGGCGTTCGCGAACCTCTATTGGACGCGCGAGCAGTTCGTGTGGATGCTTTGCGGGCTTTTCAGACCGAATTTATCGAGAATGCCTCATGGGGCGTTCGCGAAAGGAGCCCGCCCCAAATGATCGAGGTAACCGCACTGACCAAACGCTACGGCTCGCTGACCGTCCTCGACGGCGTCGACTTCGCGGTCCAGGCCGGTGAAATCGCGGCGGTGGTAGGACCCAGCGGCGCCGGCAAGAGCACGCTGGCGCGTTGCATCAACCTGCTCGAGAAGCCCACGTCCGGCTCGATCCTCGTCGACGGCAGGGACCTCACACGGCTTTCCCGGCGCGAGCTTCGCAGCGCGCGCCGCGCGATCGGCACCGTGTTCCAGTCGGCGAGCCTGCTGCAGCGGATGACGGCCGCCGAGAACGTCGCGCTGCCAATGGGCTATCTCGACATCTCCCATCGCGAGCGCGTCGGGCGCGTGCGAGAGCTGCTCGACCGCGTCGGCATGCTGCATCGCGCAAACCACTACCCCTCGCAACTGTCGGGCGGACAGCAACAGCGAATCGGCCTCGCGCGCGGCCTCGCGCTGAAACCGTCGGTGCTGCTCGCCGACGAGCCGACCTCGGGCCTGGACCCACAGACGACCTCCTCGATCCTGAAGCTGCTCGCGGAGCTGCGCGACGAGCTGCGTGTCGCGGTTGTGCTGATCACGCACGAGATGGACGTCGTGCGCAGCGTCGCGGACAGCGTCGCGAGGCTGCACGAAGGAAAGATCATCGAGCGCGGCTCGGTCGCCGACGTGGTGCGCTCGTCGGACTCGGAGCTCGCGCGAGCGCTGCTGCCGCTGCCTCCCGGCCCGGCGTCGCACGACCAGCCCGAGGTGTGGCGACTGCGCTATCAGCGTCCCGACGTCGACCCGGCCTGGCTCACCTCGATCGCCCGCGAGCTCGACACCGACATCTCTGTGCTCGCCGGCTTGGTCGAGACGATCGACGACGGCGGCACCGCCGGGCGTGTGACCGTGCGCATCGAGCGCCCGCTCGCCCCCACCCGGATACATGCGGCGTTCGCCGCGCGCGGCATCCACGCCACACAGGCAGGCAACGCCGCGCGCGCGGGCAGCGACGACGCCGCGCGCGCGGGCAGCGGCGCCGCCGCACAGGCCGGCGACGGTGCCACACGGCCGCACGACGCCCAGGCGGCGGACGCGCTCGAGCCCGCGGAGCCACGCGAGGCGCTGGTCAGGAGCGCGGCATGATCCTCGCGACCGCAACGCCCTGGTCCGATGTATCCTCGCTGCTGCTGCCCGCGCTCGGGCAGACCGCGGCGATGGTCGGCATCGTGATGAGCATCGTCGTCGCGCTCGGCCTGCCGCTCGGAGTGCTGATCTTCAACACCTCGCCGCGTGGGCTCACGCCCCACTCAGCGGTGCACGCCTCGATCAGCTGGATCGCCAACCTCGGACGCTCGTTGCCGTTCCTCGTGCTGATGGCAACCGTGATTCCCTTCACCCAGCTGGTGGTGAACACGACGATCGGCATCAAGGCGGCGATCGTGCCGATGTCGCTCGCCGGCATCCCGTTCTTCGCGAGGCTCGTGGAGAACGCGATCCGCGAGATCCCGCGCACGCGCCTTGACGTGGGCATCGCCTCCGGCGCAAGCGTCCTGCAGGTGATAAGGACGATCCAGCTGTCCGAGGCGCTGCCGGGAATCGTCGCGGGGCTCTCGCTGAACACGATCGCGATGATCGAATACTCGGCGATCGCGGGCGCCATCGGCGCCGGCGGCCTCGGCTACCTCGCCGTCAACTACGGCTACGAGCAGTTCGACAGCCACATCATGATCAGCTGCATCGTCGTGCTCGTGCTGATCGTGCAGATCGTGCAATTCGGAGGCGACCGCATCGTGCGGGCGCTCACACACTGACCCAGCAAAGGAGCAGACCATGGCGACTGACGTGAAGACCAGATCACCGACCCCAAAACTCCCACCTCAGGACTTCGAGTTGCGCGGCGGCGGCGGAAACCGCCGCAACTGGCTCGCGGCAGCCGCGGTGCTCGGGGTGATCATCGTGCTCCTCGTAGTGCTGCTCGCGAAAGGCTCGTCGTCGAAGACCGTCAGCGGAAGCCACTTCGGCACGACGCTGCCCGTCGCATACGAAGCCTCCAGCAGCTCCGAGCACGCGCTGCTGGTCTGGCTCGATCAGGCGATCGCGCCGACCTACGGGATCAAGATCGAACCCGTCGGGATTCAGGACGGCAATCAGCTCGACGAAGCGACCGCGCACGGACAGTTCGCCGCGAACATCTACCAGCACATCCACTGGCTCAACGAGGTCGTCCAATCCACGGGCATGAAGCTCACCGCGGTCGGACCGGTGTTCCAGTGGGCGTACTCGGTGTACTCGTCCAAGTACCACAGCCTGTCCGAACTGCCCAGCGGAGCGCAAATCGCGCTGCTGAACGATCCTGCCAACACGGCGCAGGCGTTGTGGCTGTTGGAGCGCGCGGGCGAGATCACGTTCAAGCCCGGCACCGTGCCATGGTCGGCAACGACGAGCGACATCGCCTCAAACCCGCACAAGCTGCAGTTCGTGTTCGTCGACTACGGCGCCGGGCCGCGCACGCTCGGCTCGGTGGACGCCGTGATCGCCTACAACATGCAGTTCATCGCGGCGGGCACGCCCGAGAAGGACAGGATCTACGCGCCGCCGGCGCCGCGCAGCTTCGCCGGCCAGCTCGTCGTCGGGGACGCGTACCGCAACGACCCACAGGTGAAGAAGCTGATCAAGGTGTTCTTCGACCCGCGTGTGCAGCCATATCTGCGCACGACCGACAACCCGCAGTTGAAGGATCAGCTGAGCCCGGTCGCGGCCTCGGAATGAGCCGTGGCTGATCTCGCCGAGCCCACCAGCTCCCGCCATGGCCGAACGCTTCGGCTACGGCGGGAGCTCGGGCCGGATGCCTGATCGACGAGCGGCGTAGCGACGTGCCGGGCGCGGCATCGGCACGCTAGGCCACGAGCGGTGCGCACAGCGCCGAGCCGTCGATGAAGAACTGCTGCGCGAGCGTCGCGATCATGCGCGCGAGCTCCTCGTGCTCCTGCGGACGCCAGCCCTCGAGCAGATCGGACAGGCGCCGTTCGCCGGTCTCGACGAGCCGCGCGAGCGTCGCGCGACCAGACCCCGTGAGCTCGTCGACCGACGGGTCGCTCGCGGATCGATCGATCAGGTGCTCGCGCGCGAGCTCGCCGTGCGCTGCCTCGAGCGTCTGCACGCTGACGCCGATGCGCGACGCCAACGTCGCCAAGTCGGCGGGACGATCCTCGCTGAGCCGTGCCAACAGCCAGCAAGCCGCCGGGCTGAGCTCGACGCCGGCGCGCGCCGCCACGCGCATCACCAGCTCCTTGGCGCCCTCGCGGCGGTCGAGGCGACCCAGCTTGTTGACGATCTCGGCGAGCGAGTCGGCGTCGCGCGGCGCAGCGTAGGTGTCGCTGAGATCGCTCGTCGCGACCGTCTCGCGCAGCTTCAGCTCGCGGATGAACCACGTCAACGCGAAGCCCGCGACCGCGAAGCCGGACGCTGTGAGAAAGACGCTGCTCAGCGAGCTCGTGAACGCGTGCAGGTAGTCAGCGTGCAGCGGCGCCGGCAGGCGCGCGATCTGCTTCGGGTCGACCTCGCCGCCGCCGTGGCCGGCCTTCGCGGCGACGCTCGCCGGCAGCAAGCGCTCCAGCTCGTCGCTGAGCCGATTGGCGAAGATCGCGCCGAGCGTCGCCGTGCCCAGCGAGCCGCCGATCGACCTGAACAACGTCGCGCCCGACGTCGCCACGCCCAGGTCCGAGTACTCGACCGCGTTCTGCACCGCCAGCACGAGCACCTGCATGACCATCCCCAGACCAAGCCCGAGCACGAACATGAACGCGAAGATCGTGCCCACGCCGCTGCTCGAGTCCATCGTCGAGAGCAGGTAGAGGCCGAGCGTCATCACCGCGGTGCCCATGATCGGGAACGCCTTGTAGCGGCCCGTGCGCGTGATCACCTGCCCCGAGGCGATCGACGTGACCAGCAGGCCACCCATCAGCGGCACCAGCTGCAGCCCCGATCCCGTCGGGCTGGCACCCCTGACGACCTGTAGGAACAACGGCAGGTAGGTGACCGCGCCGAACAGCGCGAAGCCGACGACGAAGCCGACCGCGCTCGTCACCGCGAACACCCGGTTGCTCAACAGGCGCGGCGGCAACACCGGCTCGCGCGCGTGGCGCTCGCACACCAAGAACGCCGCCAGCAGGAGCACTCCCGCGATCCCCATGCCGACGATCGTCGCCGAGCCCCACGCGTAGGAGGTCCCGCCGAGCGATGCCCCCAGCACGATCGCGCTGAGACCGCCGCCGAGCAACACGATGCCGAGGTAGTCGATCGTGTGGTGCACGCGCTCGGAGGCGACCGGCAGCGTCGCGGCCAGCACGAACAGCGCGAACACGCCGAGCGGCAGGTTGACGTAGAAGATCCAGCGCCAGCTCAGATCGCTCGTCAAGAACCCACCCAGCAACGGTCCCGCGACGCTCGCGAGACCGAACACGGCGCCGAACAGACCCGTGTAGCGACCGCGTTCGCGCGGCGGCACGACGTCGCCGATCGCCGCCTGCGCGCTGACCATCAGGCCACCGCCGCCGAGGCCCTGCAGCGCGCGGAACGCGATCAGCTCGTCGAGGCTGGTGCTCAGCCCGCACAGCGCCGAGCCGACCAGGAACACGACGAGCGCGCTCTGCAACACGATCTTGCGCCCGTACAGATCGCCCAGCTTGCCGTAGAGCGGCGTCACGACCGTTTGCGCGAGCAGATACGCGGTGACCACCCACGAGATGTGGCTCAAGCCGCCGAGGTCACCGACGATCGTCGGCAGTGCCGTCGCGACGATCGTCTGATCGAGCGCCGCCAGGAACATCACGAGCAGCAGGCCGGCGAACACCAGCCACAGGTTCGGGGCGCTGCGCCGCTCACCTTCGGGTGGACTGGCAGCAGCGGCGAGGACGCTCACGAGGCGCTCAGCACGCTGCTGTCGGATCGCCCGCCGGCTGCGGCCGGGCGGCGGGCATCGACACCCGCGGTTCTGACGTCGGCGGCGCGACCGCGGCCGTCGCGCGCCCACCCTCGAGCTCTACGCGCAACAGCGCCGACCCCCACACCGCCGCGATGTCGCCCGTACGGTCGAGCATCGGCCCGATCTCCGCCGTCGGCAGGGCGCACTCCTCCAGAAACAGCTCGGCCTTCCCAGCCGCCAGCGCGCGTGCTTCGACTTCCAGTTCCTCCACGTGCACACGCGAGCCGACGACCGCGATCTCGGGAGCCAGCACACAGGCCGCCATGTCATCCGGCGTGACCGGCGCCGCCTCGCGCACGCGCGCCAACAGCTTCGCCGCGTCCGGCCGCGGGCCGAGTGCCGCGAGCAGCTCGCCGAGGCGCTCGCGACCGAGCAGATCACCGTCGTCGCGGCGAGCCTCGACGAGACCGTCGCTGAAGAGGCACACGACCGCGCCAGGCGCCAGCGACACCGTCGTCTGGCGGCGCCCCGTCGGCACCGTCCAGCCGATCGGCGGCGAGGCGCAGACCTCGAGCGGCGCGTACGTGCCCTCGCCCTGCACCAGCGGCGCCGGGTGCCCCGCGCTCGCGTACGTCAGCGTGCCCTCGCGCGTGTCGTACAACGCCAGCACCACCGTCGCGAAGCGCTCCGCCTCCGGGTCCGCCAGCACTTTGCCCGCCAGCGCCAGCGCCGCCCGCGGCTCCAGTCCCGCCTGCAGATACGCGCGCAGCGTGTAGCGCGTGAGCGCCGCCTGCGTCAGCGCCTGGTGCCCGTGCC
>JASLHP010000049.1 GCA_030149625.1 Solirubrobacteraceae bacterium | reverse complement strand
CCGGGTATGCGCGCCCGGCCAGGCGCGCGACCGCGTCGGCGAGCGCGTCCGCGTCGGCCATCAGCGGCGTGATGTCCTTGAACCCGATCCCCGGCCGCGGGAAGTCCGGGATGTCGCGTATCAGCGAGCGCAGCCGTGCGTCGCTCATCGGGCCTCAGCGAACGATCTTGCGCAGGTCGCGGATCAGCAGCAGGTGCTTGAGGTGCGTTGCCACCGCGGCGAGGTTCTCGAGCGCATCGACGGCCTCCTTGCGGCGCTCAGGGTTGCGCGAGCGCAGCGACGGCGCGAGGATCTGCTGCAACAGGTTGGCCTCACGATCCGCCGAAGAGCGGAAGACCCTGAGGTTGCGCCCGCCGACGCCATAGCGCGCCAGCTCTGCGACCGCGGCGATGATCTCGCGCTCGGTCTCGTCGAAGTAGCGCACGCCGCCGCGCATCTCGCCCTTGACGACGCCGTACTCTTCGAGCTCGCGCACGAGCTTGGCCTCGGCCTTGGTCTCCTCGAGCACGTCGTCGATCGAGTAGAGCGCGCCGGTGGCCTGGCGCACGCTGACGCTGGGGCGCCACGTGCGCGCGCCCTCGCGCCCGACGCGACCAGGCGCCGGTGGCGCCTCGGCGCCCGCACCCCCGCGTCCGGCCGCGAGCTCCTGACGGATCACACGTAGCGGCAGGAACTCGTCGCGCTGCATGCGCAGGATCGTGCGCAGACGCGCGACGTCACCCTGCGTGTAGAGCCGATAGCCGCCCGGGGTGCGCCGCGGGGTCAACAACTTCTGGTCCTCGAGGTAGCGGATCTTGGAGATCGAGATGTCGGGAAACTCCTGTGCGAGCGCCTTGCAGACGGCGCCGATCGTCAGCGACTTCTGGCGTTTGCCGAGCTCGGCCGCGTCAACCGGGTCCTGCGTCAGCTCGAGCTCGAGCTCGTCGTGCGCGGCGGTCAGCGAGGATCCGTCGCGGGGTGTCGCCTGAGCCGCCATCAGCGCGCGTGGAACGTGAGCTTGTACTTGCCGATCTGCACCTCGTCGCCCTCCTCCAGGCGGTGGGACTCGATCCGCGAGCGATTGACATAAGTGCCGTTGAGTGAGCCGCAGTCGTCTAGGTACCACTGCTCGCCGCGCTTGATCAGCAGCGCGTGGTCGCGCGAGACGGTGACGTCGTCGAGAAACACCTCGCATTCGGGCCTGCGCCCGACGCTCATGCGCTCGCCCGCGATCGGAAAGCTCTCTCCCACGCGCCCGCCACCGGCCCGGATCACGAGCGCCGGGCCATGGGCGGTGACCTCGCCGATCTCGACCGGCACGAGCTCGCCGGCCTCGTCGATGCGATAGGTCGCGGTGATCGGGTCCCCGCCCGCCCCGCCGCCGGTGCCCGCGGCGCCGCTCTCGGCGTGGGGCAGCAGCGCGCCGCAGCGTTGGCAGTAATTGGCGCCCTCGTCGTTGAGGAAGCCGCACTCGGTGCAGTGCAGCGCCACGGCTCCGCCTACTGCTCGGGGCTGGCCTCGGATCGGCCGGCGAGGATGTCGGTCAGTTTCTGGACGTCCTCTCCGGTGATCGCGATGTCGCCGTTGTCGTGCTTGTGGCGCAGACGGTTGACCAGCTCGGCGCGCAGGATGTCGATCTTGCCGTGCAGGATGCGCCGCTTGTAGGAAACCTCGGTCTCCTCCTCGGTCAGCTGACGGATGACGTCTTTGAGTTCGACATCCGACAACGAGCCAAGGTCGGGGAACGTCTCGTCCATCGGGCTCTCCTCTCGCTGGCTCACGCCGTGCTGCATCGGTTGCGAAGAAGCCGGCGCGGCACCCCTGCGGGGCACAGGCCGGCGGGAGCGCCAGTATAGCCCAAAAGGTCAGGCTGAGCTTGAGGCTATGGGAGCGACGTCTCGGCGGGCGCCTCGCGCAGCTGGCGGATGCCCGTGCGTGCGTAGACGGCGCTCGCGACGAGCGCCAGCGCAAGACCCACGTACAGCATCACCTCGCCCACGCCGCGCAGTCCCGCCATCGCAAAGAAGAACGAGCCCATCACCGGCGCGACCGCCAGACGCCCGGGCCAGTTGATCCGCAGCTGCACGCCGCGCGCGAGACCGTAGCGGCCGATCGCGAGCATCGACAGCTCGCGCGCGGCGAGCACGGCGAGCGCCCACCGCGGCAACAGCTCGAAGCGCCACGTCACGACCACGCCCGAGATCACGAGCAGCCGATCGGTGATCGGATCCATCAGCGCACCGAGGCGGCTGTACTGACCGCTGAGGCGTGCGGCGATGCCGTCGGCGTAGTCGCCCCAGCCGATCGCCCCGAACAGTGTCGCCTCGGCCACGCCGGCGCCCGTGCGGCTCGAGAGCGCGACGACGAGGAATATCGGAATCAGCGTCAAGCGTGCGAAGCCGATCGCGTTGGGCAACGTCCACGGCCGCAACGGCTGGCCGGCCTGCGTCTGCGGCGGTGGCGGCCCGGAGCGGTCGAGTCCCAGAAGGCGCCGCACCGTCAGGCGCGGCGGCGGCTCTGTCAGGGGAGGCTCTGCCACAGCTCGTCCACCGCACGCAGCAACTGCGCGGGCTCGCTCGCGAGCCCGAGCGGCGGCCCCGCCGCTCGACCACGGCGCACCTGCACCTCGATCTCGCCCGACTCCAACGAGCGGCGCCCGACGGTCAGGCGCAGCGGGCAGCCGAGCAGCTCAGCGTCGGCGAACTTCTCGCCGGGACCCAGGTCGCGATCGTCGTAGAGCACCTCTACACCACCCTCGCCAAGCGTGGCGTACAGCGCGTCGGCGGCCTCACGCTCGGGCGTGCTTGGCTTGCCGAGCGACACGAGCGCGACGGCGAACGGCGCGAGCGCGCGCGGCCAGGCGATGCCGTGCTCGTCGGAGAACTGCTCGACCGCGGCGGCCACGATGCGCGCCGGGCCGATGCCATAGGAGGCCATCCACACGGGCAGCTCGGCGCCGGACTCGTCGAGGTAGCGGGCGCCCAGCGGCTCGGAGTAGCGAGTACCGAGCTTGAAGATGTTGCCGACCTCGATCGCCGGTTCGCGGATGAGCTTCTCACCGCCGCGGACGTAGTCGTCCCCGAGCTTCTCGACGCCGGCGCTCGACGCGGCGACCTCGACGTTCGCGGCATAGCCCTCGCCGCGGACGATCTCGTCCTCACCGGCGGCGCACGGCGCCATGTACTCGTGCGCGCCGACGCCGCCCATCATGCCGACGTCGCCCTCGACTTTGTAGAAGCGCAGGCCGGTGCGCTCGAAGATGCGGTCATAGGCGCCGACGTGCAGCGCGTAGCTCCGCTCGAGGCCCACCTGGTCACGGTCGAAGCTGTAGGAGTCCTTCATGATGAACTCGCGCGTGCGCAGCACACCTGCGCGGGGTCGCGCCTCGTCTCGCTCCTTGACCTGGAAGTGGTAGACGATCTGCGGCAGGTCGCGGTAGGAGCGCACAATCTGCGCCATGTGGAACGTCACGGCCTCCTCGTGCGTCATCGCGAGCACCAGCTCCGAGCCCTTGCGATCGCTCAGCTTGAACAGCGCCTCGATGTCCAAGCGGCCGGTCTTGCGCCACACCTCCGCGGGCTGCAGCACCGGCATCAGCATCTCCTGCGCGCCGATCGCGTTCATCTCCTCACGTATGATCCGCACGGCCCGCTGGTGCACGCGCCAGCCGGCCGGCAGCCACGTCCACATGCCGGCGCCCATCTGGCGGATCAGCCCCGCTCTGACCATCAGCTTGTGCGAGACCGCCTCGGCGTCCGCCGGCGGCTGCTTCTCGGTCGGCAACAGGTACTCGGAAAGGCGGGTCATGGGAACGGCAGCCTAGTCCATGCCGCGGGCTGCTAAGGCTCGTGGACGCCGAGCAGCGCGGCCTCGACCTGGCGCAATCGCCCGGTGTCGCCGCGAATCCCAGCAAGCGCGTCGTTGTAGAGAAACGCCTCTCCGAGACGCACGAGCGCATAGGCGAGCACGTCCGGCGGGATCGTCGGGGCGAAGTGGCCGTCCTCGGCCTCAGCCTCGATGATGCGCGCGACGCACGCCACGACGCGCGGCTGCACGAGCCCGGCGCTCGAGGTGAGGATCCGCAGCGCCCGCTCCTGCTCCTGCGCCAGCAGCACGCGCATGCCGCGTGTGCCGGCGACTTCGCGGTTGAAGCTGTCGAGCGTCTCGATCAACGCGGGCGGCCCGTGACCGCCGACGCGCGCGCGGGTTGCGATCAGGCGCTGCTCTGAGAGCGTGCCGAGCACCTCGCCGAGCAGCATCTCGCGCGTTTGGAACCAGCGGTGCATGGTCGCGCGCGCGAGGCCGAGCTCGCGCGC
>JASLHP010000047.1 GCA_030149625.1 Solirubrobacteraceae bacterium | reverse complement strand
GCGAGCGCCCGAGCCGCTGCGCGCGCCGAAGATCGCGCAGGAGGCGGTGACCGGCGCGGTGTGGGGCGTGATCTCGACCTTCGTCACGAACAACCGCCTGTCCAGGCTGCCCTCCCGGGTCGACCACCTGACCTTCACCGTGCTCGCGCCATACGTCGGGTCCAGAGCGGCCGTCGCGGCGCTCGAGCGCCGGCAGGCCGCAGCCTGACCCTCGCGGTCCCCTCGCCGGGTCCGCGCGCTCTGCGAAGGTGGTCCCGTGAGCAGCGAGACCGAGCGAGGACGCCCGCGGCGCGTGGGTCACAAGGGCGCGGCCCACATCGAGCCGGGTAACACGCTCGCGAGCTTCGACGCGGCGCGGCGCCACGGCGTGGACATGATCGAGCTCGACGTCCTCAGCGAGCTCCAGGACGGCAGCGGCCGGCTCGTGGTGGCACACGACTACGAGGACGCCCGGCGGCGCTCGCCGATCTCCTTCGAGGACGCGCTCGCCCATCTCGCCGGCCCGGACTTCGAGGGCATCGAGCTGGACGTGGACGTGAAGCTGCCCGGCTACGAGATGCGCGTCGTGCAAGCCCTCCGCGATCACGGGCTGGTGGAGCGCACCTTGATCAGCGGCATGTTCACGTCCGGCCTCTCGCAGATCCGGGCTGCGGAGCCGGGGCTCAGGCTGGGGTGGTCGGTACCGCGCGTACGGCGCGACTACACAACGGACATGCTGACGGCGATCCCGGCGCTGGCGATCCTCACCGGCTACCGCGCGATGCTGCCGCGCAAAGCGCGCGCGGCCCTGCTCGACGGCCGCTTCGACGCGATCATGGCCCACTGGCGCGTGGTCACCCCGTCCCTCGTGCGCGCCGTCCGCGAAGGCCGCGGTGAGCTGTACGTGTGGACGGTGGACGACGCGGCCAAGATCAAGAAGCTGGCGGCGATGGGCGTGGACGGAATCATCACGAACGACCCAAGGCTTTTCGGCGATCAGACGTCGACGTGAAGCACCGCGGCCACTCCAGCAAGAGAGCAAAGAGTCTGAGCCACCTGCAAGCGAGCAAAGACTCTGAGGCGCGCGAGGAGCAAGCCTGTCAAGGAGTGAAGGAGTGCCGTGTGCTCTGCACACAAACGACTGCGAAGTGCCCCGCATGGGGTAAAGGACGCCGGCGGGCGCCGCTCATCGCGCGCCTCAGCCGATTGAGCAGGAGGCGGCGCTGTAATCCGGCGGATCGGCCCCGGCGACGCTTTTGTGACCGGCGCCGGTCGGACGGCTGACCGACTGGACCACGGCGGAGCCTCGGCGCCACTGGTATTCGACGACCCCGCGGAGTTCGACCGCGGGCTTGCCCGGACGGGGCACGAGTTGGAAGCTGCGTCCGCCCTGGCGCACGCCGCTCCCCGGTCCTACGAACACGAAGTTCGGCGATCGCGCGCTCGAGAGATCCGCCCAGTGTTTGGTGGCCGTGTTCATGTACTGCAGGCGAAAGCGCATGTACATCTTGTCGTGGGTGTGCCTGTCGCCGGGCATCGAGCCCCGTACTCCGACGGTGTCCGGTTGGTCGGCCGGGCTGCACACGTCGATCGTGGCCCACAGTTCGCGCGAGCGCAGCAGCGCTTTCATCAGCGCCGATTCGCGGCTGGGGTGCGGCGCGGGCGAGGTCGCGGCGCTCGCGGCGAAGGGAAGGGCCGCGGCGACGGCGAGGGTGGCGGCCAGGGCCGGTAGGTGCTTGCGCAGGGACATGGTCTGAACATACCTTCGAACCCAGTCGGCCCTCCCCGGTTGCGGCGCAGCCGCAGGCGCGCAAGGAGCGCCGGCCGACCCCCAACGACTTGTGGTATTCCTGCGGCGTGAGCACACGCCCAGTCGACGTCGTCGAGCTGCTAGGGCGCGTGCCCGTGTTCTCGGCTTTGGAGCGCGACGATCTGGAACGGATCGCGCAGGTCTCCGTGCCGCGCACGTTCGAGTCGGGCCAGGCCGTCTTTCGCGAGGGCGACTCCAGCGACACGTGCTACGTCGTACGGGAGGGGCACGCGCGCGCGATCCGCACGCACGGCGACGGGCGCACGATCACGCTCGCGACGTTCGGCCCGGGAGACATCTTCGGAGAGCTGGCGATGTTCGAGGACGAGCGCCGTTCGGCCACCGTCGAGGCGGTGGGGGAGATGAGCGTGGTCGGGGTTCTGGGGCCAGACATGCGGCGGCTCATGGCCGAGCACTCCGACATCGCGATGAAGCTCGTGATCGCCCTCGGGCGGCGGCTGCGCGAGACCAACGAGAGGCTCTCGCGGCAGTCGTTCCAGACCGTCCAGAGCCGCGTGGCGGTGGTGCTCGGTGAGCTCGTCGAGCAAGCGGTCGCCGAAGGCCGCGACGGTCACAACGTTCTGGTGACTGCCACCCAGGCCGACCTTGCGCAGCTCGCGGGGTCATCGCGCGAGTCGGCGAGCCGTTTCCTCGCGGTGCTCGAGCGCGCGGGCGTGATCTCCCAGGGCCGGGGCCGTCTCATCGTCCACGATCCCGAGGCGCTCAAGCAATATGTCTTCTGAGGAGAAGGAGGAGGCCCCGCCCGCCCGGCCCTCGCGTTCGCAGGCGCGCGAGTTCTCGGCCGGCGGGGTGGTCGTGAAGGGGGATGAGATGGTCGTGATCGTGCCGACACGCCGCGCCGCCGACGGCTCGCGTGTGCTGGCGCTCCCCAAGGGTCACGTCGACCCCGGCGAGACCGCGGTGCAGGCGGCGCAGCGTGAGGTTCGCGAGGAGACGGGCATCGTCGCCGAGCCCGTGCGGGAGCTCGGCGAGACCAGGTACTGGTACCGGCGCGGGGGGCGGACGATCGGCAAGGAAGTGCAGTTCTTCCTGTTCCGCCACACCGGCGGTGACATCTCCGAGCACGACGACGAGGTCGAAGAGGTGCGGTGGATCCCGATCGAGCACGCCGGGCGCGAGTTGAGCCATGCCGCCGAGCGTGAGATCGTCGGCCTTGCGATGACCTACCTGGCCGAAGAACGGTAGCCTGCGGCCGGTGCAGGTCCTCAACTTCTACTCGACGATCTTCGCGGACGAGCTCAAGCGCGGCCGCAAGACGGCGACGATCCGCCTCGGGGACAAGTCCGGCAAGTACCGCAAGAACCAGCTCGTGCTGGTCACGATCGGCTACCAGCACTCGCCGCGCCAGCGCATCTTCGAGGCGGTGATCGACCAGGTCGAGGTGATGAAGCTCGCCGACCTCTCGCCGCGCGACATCAAGCACGACAACCCCGAGTTCCGCCGCCACGAGGAGCTGATCAGCTTCCTCGAACAGATCTATGGCCGCTCGGTCTCGCCCGAAGATGTCGTGACCGTCGTGCGCTTCTCGCAGATCCTTGATACGCCCTCGGCGATGACCGAGGCGATCAAGGGCTTCGGCGGCGCGCAGAACTAGCGCGCTCCCTGCGCGCGCTGTCGCCGAAAAGGCTGGCGAGCCGGTTTTTCTCGCCGAAAACCCGGTTTTTGCCTG